>NCCY01000026.1:0-6338 GCA_002279855.1 Rhizobiales bacterium 12-68-15 | reverse complement strand
ACCTCTTCCTGAAACTCCGGCTGCGCCTTGTCGGCGGCATAGACGGACGTGTCCGGCACCACCTGCCGCATCACCGCGTCATAGACGCTGTCGTCGATGCCGCGGGCGCGGGCACGGGCCTTGAACTTCGCCACCCATGCGGGGAACGAGGCTGACGACGATTGCGCCAGGACGGGTGTGGACAGCAGGGCGCCCGCCGCGACGCCCAGAACGGCGCGGCGGCTGAGGACAGGAGACACACCAGCCGCCATCAGGAGGCGATCCGCACGCGCGGGGGGAGCATGTCCACGCTTTCCACCGGGCGGTCGAGAAGGCTGGTGACCACGTCCGCATCCAGTGCCGGGCCGGTCGCCACCACGCGCACGGGCTTGGGCGTGCCGGCGCGGGCTGCGGGTCCGAGCAGCGAAGCCACCCGGCGCGCGATGGCGGGCGCCGGATCGACCCAGGACACCGGCCAGGGCGCGACCCTGCGCAGGCGATCCACGATCAGCGGATAATGTGTGCAGGCAAGGACGATGGTGTCGGTGCGCCCGCCGGCGTCGCGCACGAAGCAGGGTTCGATTTCCCGGCGCAGGTCGGCATCATCCACAGGGTCGCCATGGACGATGGATTCGGCGAGCCCCGCGAGGCTGTCGCTCGGCACCAGGGCCACCTTGCAATCGCTGGCGAAGTCACGGACGAGCGCGGCGGTATAGTCCCGCCGCACGGTGCCCGGCGTCGCCAGCACGCTGATGCGCTTGGAAGCAGAGGCGGCACAGGCGGGCTTGATGGCCGGCACGGTGCCGACGAACGGCACGGAATGGCGGGCGCGCAGCGGCGGCAGCGCCAGGGTGGACGCCGTATTGCAGGCAATCACCACCATGTCCGGGGCGTGCAGCGTCACGAGGTCTCCGACGACCTCGCAGACCCGCTCGGTCAGTTCGGCATCCCCGAGGGCGCCATAAGGGAAGAACGCGGTATCCGCCGCATAGATATAGCGGGCGTCGGGCCGTTGCCGGGCGATCTCGCGGCAAACGGAGAGCCCCCCGATCCCGGAATCAAACACGAGGATGGTGGGAGAGCGCAGTTCGGAGGACGGCACGATGAAGAGTCTTTCAGCCGAGGCAGTGACACGGTCCATGAATGTATCCTCGCCACCCCGGGCAACATTGTGTCGGAGCCCGGTAAACGAAGCATGAGTCCGCGTCGGCTCTTTTACCCCTGCCGGTCGGGTGTCTTCAGGATCAGCCCGTCCATCTCGGCCGTGATGCGGATCTGGCAGGACAGGCGCGAGGAGGGCTGCACCCCGAAGGCATAGTCCAGCATGTCCTCTTCCATGGGGGCTGGCTCACCCACGATGCTCCGCCACGCTTCGTCCACATAGACATGGCAGGTGGCACAGGCGCAGGCGCCGCCGCATTCGGCGTCGATGCCCGGAACATGGTTCTTCACCGCCGCTTCCATGGCGGTCGCGCCGACAGGAGCGTCAACGGTTCGAGCGGCTCCATCGAAGGAAATGAACGTAATGCGAGGCATGGGGCGCGGCGGTCCGGTGGCTGGTCCGCCCCCTATAACCTTTCAAATCAAACAAGGCGAGATATGCGGCGACACGTGCGTTAACGATATCTTCACATGTATGGCGAGGGGCGGTTTCAATGCCCCCACCCGGCCGGATAGGATGGGGCAAGGTAAATAAACTCTTGCCGAGGTGTGTGTGCCTCCGGCTCGGGTTGTTTTGCATCACGGATGACATGCGTGCGGCCAGTTTCCGCACCGGGGCGACGAGGCAACCATGAAGCAACCGCGAAAGATCCAGGATCCGACCGAGGCGGCTCTGTCGGCCATCCAGGAGGCGCTGACGCTCCAGTTGGACAATCCGGACGGCGCCCCCGCCGAGGATCGCACCACCCAGCAGGGCGCCCGTGACCCGCGTCCGCGCCGCTCCCGCGTGGAAGTGGCCGACCGGCGCGCCGCCAATGACGACCGCCAGACGGTGGGACAGTTGCTGAGCCAGCTTCAGCGCCGCTCCTCCCCCGCGCCCTATTGGTGGGCTGCGGGCCTTGCCATTCTCTGGCTCGGCTTCGGGACGCCTTACGTGCTCGCCGCCCTCCGCACCGCCGCCCCGGGTGCCAGCGGCTTCGATGCGCTGCTCGCCTCCCCTGCCCTGATGGCCATTCTCGGCAGCCTCATCATCCCGCCGATTGCCTTCTTCGCCCTCGCCGCCATGGTGCGCCGCTCGCGCGATTTGCAGCTGATCGGCAAGTCCATGACCGAGGTGGCCCTGCGCCTCGCACAGCCGGAATCCCTCGGCACCGATGCCGTGGTGACCGTCGGGCAGGCCGTGCGCCGAGAAGTGGCGGCCATGGGCGAAGGCCTTGACCGCGCCATTGCCCGCGCCGCCGAACTTGAGACCGTGGTCCGCAGCGAGGTCGCCATTCTTGAGCGCGCCTATGAGGACAACGAGATCCGCATCCGCTCGCTCATCAACGAGCTGCAGGCCGAGCGCGAAAGCGTGCTGACCCATACCGAGCGTCTGCGTGAAGGCATCCTCGATGCCGAGACCATGCTCTCCGGCGAGGTGCGGCAGGCCGCCGACCGCGTGCAGGACAATGTGGCCGCCGCGCTGGAGCGGGTGAACGAGGTGCTTGGCCAGCGTGGCGCCGAGATCACCGACGCCCTGAACTTCGCCGGCGACGCCCTCGCCGAGAACCTGACCACCAAGAGCAACGATCTTGTGGAGCGGCTTGAGACCCTCGGCGAGCGGCTGGACGACAATCTCGGCCGCGCCTCCGACCAGCTGGCCGCGACCATGAAGTCCCGTGCCGACGAAGTCACCGCAAGCCTGCTCTCCTCGTCCACCGAGGTGGCGGTGCTGATCTCGCGCTGGAGCGAGGAAGTGGCGACCGGCGTGGAGCTGAACCGCGCGGCCGTCATCGAAGCGCTGGAGACCAACGGCGCCCGCTTCTCGGACGAGATTTCGTCCCGCGCCGACGACGTCACCGTCGCCTTCCGCCAGACCGGCGAATCCATGGTGATGGACTTCTCCAACCGTGGCGGCGACCTGATCCGCAAGATCGAGGAGACCGGCGTGCGCGTGGGCGAGACCCTGGCGCTGCACGGCGGGGATCTTGCCGATCGCATCGAGGCGGCGGGCAACCGCATCCATGATGCCGTCGCCATCCATGGCGAAGACCTTCAGGCCCGCCTCGCGGAGACCGGCGAACGCCTCGCCGAAGCTCTGGAGCGCAGTGGGCAGGACGTGACCTCCACCCTGCTGCAGAAGGGCGACGAGATTGCCTCCGCCCTCGCCTCCGCCGGCGCCGAGATGACGGACCGGCTGGGCGTGATCGGTGCGGATGTCACCGAATCCATCGGCGTGCGTGGCGCGAGCGTCACGGATGCGCTGGCGGCAGCGGGCGCGGAGATGACCGAGCGCCTTGGCACGGTCGGCATGGACATCACCGATGCCATCGGCGCACGCGGCGCCGCTGTCACCGAGGCGCTGGAATCCGTCGGCTTCGAGATGACCGAACGCCTCGGCAGCGTCGGCAACAGCGTCACCGACTCCATCGGTGCGCGCGGCGCCGCCGTCACGGAAGCGCTTGAGAGCGTGGGCGCGGAGATGGCCGAACGGCTCGGCAGCGTCGGCATGACCGTGACCGAAGCCATCGGCGAGCGTGGTGCCAGCGTGACCGAGGCCATGGCCTCGGTGGGCGCGGACATGACGGAACGTCTCGGCTCGGTCGGCATGGAAATCACCGACGCCATCGAGGCGCGCGGCGCGAGCGTGGCGGAATCCCTCGCCTCGGTCGGCAGCGAGATGACCGACCGCCTCGGCGCGATCGGCGCCGACATCACCACCTCCATCGGCGAGCGCGGAGCCAATGTCACCGACGCCCTTGCGGCGGCGGGCGCGGACATCACCGACCGCATCGGCGAGATCGGCGCGGATGTCACCCAGTCCATCGGCACGCGCGGAGCGGCTGTCACCGCCAGCTTCAGCGCAACGGCGGATCAGCTTGTCGATACGCTCGGCGAGAAGGGCGAGGCGCTGCGCGCCATGCTCAATGACCGCCTGCGTTCGCTGGAAGACACCATCACCGTGCGCGGCACGGCTCTGGCCGAGCGGATCGGCCACGACAGCAACCTCATGGCGCAGGCCGTCACCCAGGGCATCTCGTCTCTGGACACCACCCTGCGCGAGCATGCCCCCGCTTTGGTGGACGGCCTCTCGCTCCAGATCACCATGCTCAACGAGAGCCTGCAGGGCACGCTGGCCGGCCTCGACGAGCGTATCGAGGCGACGACAGGCGCCTTCACCGGCACCATCACGGACCGGATGCGCGAAGTCGAAGAGGTCATCGAGACCCGCACCACCACGCTGGCGGATGCCCTCGCGGCCCGCTCCGAGCAGTTGAGTGCGGCGCTGGCCTCTGGCACGCAGGCCACCAATGACAGCCTGGAGCAGTCGCTCGCGGCGCTCGACGGCTTCTTCGATGCACGCACCGCCGCCCTCGGCGAACTGCTGAGCAGCCGCTCCGAACAGTTCGGCGAGAGCGTCACCGCGCGCGTCGATCAGGTGGGCGAGATGCTGCTGGCCCGTGCCGACCAGGTGGGCGAGACGCTGGGCTCCCGTTCGGATGCCGTTGGCGCCCTCCTCACCGAGCGGGCCGACTATGTGCGCGACACCCTCACGGTGCGTGCGGAAGACATTGCGAACGAGCTGGACCACCGGGTCGCCCGCATTGAGGATCTGGTCAACAACCGTCTCCAGGGCGTCTCGTCCGCGCTGGAGGTTCGCGGCACCGCTGTCGCGCAGAACCTCACCAGCAAGGTGGAAGGCGTCACCCAGCGCCTGCGCCAGGAAGCGGCGCAGGTCGAACAGGCGCTGAACGGTCTCGCGGCCACGGTGGGCCAGACCCTGTCCGGTCAGGCAGACGCCATTTCCGCGACCCTTGCCGAGCGGATGCAGGACATCAGCGACACGCTGGACGGCAAGAACGGCGTGTTCCTCTCCGCCCTTCAGGAGGCGAGCAGCCGGACCGTGGCGGAGATTTCCGCCGCCAATGCCGCCGTGAAGGCCGACATCGAATCCATCCTCAGCCGCATGGGTGAGGTGGACGGCACCTTCAAGCACGCCATGACGAGCGTGGTGTCCGCGCTCCAGCACTTCGAGACCGGCTTTGCCGAGCAGGTGTCGGCGTTGCAGGAAAATGCCCGCAGCCTCAACAGCAATGCCGCCGGCACTGTGGGCCAGCTCGGCATCGAGGTGGAGAACCTGCGCGCCCTCAGCGACGGCGCCCTCTCCGAGATCGCCGCGCTCACCCAGCGCTTCGAGGCTCAGGGACGGTCCGTCATCGAGGCCTCTTCGGCCTTCGGCGCCACCCATGAGACGGTGGAAGCCACCCTTGCCGAGCGCAAGGCGGCGCTTGAAGCCCTCACCGCCGACCTCTCCCAGCGCGCCCAGACCCTGGAGCACCGTCTGTCCGGCTTCCAGAGCCGGATGGATCAGGCACTCGCCGCTGCCCAGTCCCGTGCCCAGGAAATCGCGACCACCGTGGCGGACTCCGCCGCCAACTCGACGCAGGCTCTGGAAAGCCAGTTCGAGCAGGTGCGCAGCGCCTCCACCGTGGAGCGCGAGCGCGTGGCCGAAATGCTGGAACCGGCTGTTCGAGGACACCGGCCGGCGCTTCACGGAAGTCTCGCGCGATCTGAAGGGCGCTGCGCAGGATGTGCAGCGGGCCATCGAGGTGGCGCGTGAGGAAATGAAGAAGGGCATTCTCGAACTGCCGGCGGAAACCGAAGCGAGCGCCGCCACCATGCGCCGCGCCGTCTCCGAGCAGATCAAGGCGCTGGCCGAACTGAACGAGATTGTCGCCCGTCAGGGTCGCTCTCTCGATGTGTCGGCCGCACCCGGCCGGGTGCGCGAGCCGGCGCCGAAGCCGGTTCAGGACCGCGCGGTGGAGCGGGCGCCGGTTGAGCGCGCGCCTGTCGAGCGCCCTGCTGTGGACCGCGCCCCGGTTGACCGCACCCCGGTCGAGCGGAGCGTCGAGCGCGCGCCCGTCGAGCGTCCTGTTGCCGAACGGGCACCTGAGCGTCCCCCGTTCGCGGAGCGCACTGTCGTCGAGCGGGCCCCCATGCCCATGCGTGCCCGCCCTGAGGCCCCGGCGGTTCCGCCCGCGCCTCCGGCCGCTCCGGCGCGCCGGCCCGTGCCGCAGTTCATGCGGCGGGCGGAGGTTGCTCCCGAACCGCGCCAGCCCGAGGTTCGCCAGCCCGCCCCGCCCCGCCCCGCCCGCGAGGCTGACGGAAACCGCGACAGCTGGCTGTCGGAACTGCTCGCCCGCGCCTCCAGCGAGACG
>NCCY01000314.1 GCA_002279855.1 Rhizobiales bacterium 12-68-15 | reverse complement strand
AAGGTGCCCTGCTGCACGAAGGTGCCGCCGGAATAGCTGCCGGCGGCGGACAGCGTCACCGTTCCCGGCCCGGTCACGGTCAGGCTGCCCGGCCCGGTCATGTCGCCCTGAAATGCCACGTTGCCGTTGACGGTGGAGACGGTCGCGGCGCTGGCGAGGATGACGGGCATGTCCACGTCCAGCGCGCTCGTCGGCGCCAAGAGGCCGTTGGCCACCAGAACGGGGGCCACATAGGCATTGGTGCCCGCGCCATAGCCGTTGAGCTGGATGCCGACAAAGCCGCCTTCCGCGTCATAGAGCACGTTGAAGGCGGTGTAGGTGTGCAGAGAGGAATTGAAGAAATTGGGCGAGCCCGCCGGATTGACCCAGTTGACCCCGTTCGGCACCTGCGCATTCGCGGTGCCCACCGTGAAGGTGTAGCCCACCAGCCCCTGCGCCCCCAGCAGGTTCACGGTGACGGTGACGCCATTCGCAAGCTGGCCGCCGGCGGTGACAAAGGGTGCGCTGCTCACGGCGGGCAACACCAGGAAGCCGTCCTGAACGCCGGTATCCATCAGGATGCTGCCGCTCTGCGGCCCGGAGGTGACGCCCTGCCCGTTGGTGACCGTGAGCACCATGGGCTGCGCCTGCCAGTTGTTCGGCTGGGAGGGCGAGAGCGGCAGAAGCTGGCCATAGGCGAAGGCGTTGCCCGCCACCGGCGCGGTGTTCGCGGCGGTGAGGCCCAGCGAGACGCCATAGGGCGTCACGATATAGCCCGCCCGCATGGTGCCGGCCTGCATCTCCACCAGATTGAGGAACGGGTTGAGGCTGGCGGGTGTGGCCGGCGCATTCACCAGTTGCGGCACCAGCGCCTCGCCCAGCGCGGGATCGACAGCCGTCGTCCCCATGGTGTTGCGGTCGAAGCCGACGCCCATCATCGCCGTTCCCGGCGCGCTGGAGGGCGTGCAGCCGGCGGCATCGGCCGCCCGCGGATTGATGCAATAGCCGTTCGTGGCGATGAGGATGGACAGCTGCGCCACCGCATTGGTGCCGCCCTCGGTGGAGGTGAAGGCCACGGTGGAGGAATTGGTGAAGAAACCGGTGAGCAGGGTGCCGCTGGAGCTGTAATAGACCCAGCCCGGCCTGGTCACATTGTAGCTGATGCCGCTGATGGCGCTGTTGCCGGTGCCGATGACGATGCCGGTGGAGCCGGTATCCATCCCGATGTTCAGCGCATAGGTGTTGTCGATGAGGATGGGGAACAGGAGCATGGCATTGTAGCCGTACTCGGTGCCGGTCTGGATCACCTCGCCCAGATTGGCGAGGTAGCGCACGTAATAGCTCTCGCTATAAGGCTGGTACATGTTCCAGCCCGTGCCGGCCGCGCTTGCCGCTCCGGGCGCCGCCGCCACCGCCAGCACGCCGAGCGCGGCAGACCGCCGAAGCGCACGCCGCAGCCCCGCAAGACCCGATCCCGCCTGTCCCATGGCTGCCCCCGCACCACCGCAGGGCGCATTCATAGCGCGACAGGACACGTTGGGAAACACGCCCCTGCCCTCGCCGCGCCGCCGCCCGTCCCGGCGCGGGCGGCAGGTCAGGATATCAGTCAGGGTCGGGGGTCAGGCCGGACGGTCGAACACCAGTACGCCGCCTCCTCGATCATGCGGCGCGCGGCGAGCCCCCGCCGCATGCTGTCGGTTCCCGGCGAGACGAAGCGGACCGCGCCGATGCGCAGGTCGTCCCCCGCAGGTGGCGGGCCGCCGAACCGCTCCGCGAACACAGCGCGGGTCATGATGTCGATGTCGCCACGGGGCGTCTGCGTCACATACCAGTCGTCGGTGGCGCGGCGGGGCGCGATGCCGCACAGCGCCTGCACGAAGCCGGTGTGGTCCGCCGGCTGCTCCGCCACCAGCACGATTCCGGCCACACCCGTCGCGCCATTGGCATGGCGCTGCATGTCGGGAATCCAGAAATTCTCCGGGCGAAGCTGTTTTACGGTGAAGAAGGCGGCGTTGGGCGCGTCCGGTTCCATCGCAAAGGCCAGCGAGAAGCCAACTTCCACATCCTGCCCGTCGGGCCGGCGGGCGTTGCGGGAGAAGTCGAACACCTCCACATCGCCATATCCCGCCGCCGCGAAGGCATCGCGATCGCCCTGCGGGTCGGTACCCTCCAGCGCCAGCATGGAGAAGCCCTGCCCGTTGCGGGCGAGGAAATCCCGGTTGAAGGCGCCGAACGAGAACTGGCGGTCGGTGTGCTCGGGGATCTTGGCCGGCTCGGCCACTTCCAGAAGCTCGATGAAGAAGCCGGGAAGCTGGACGATTCGGTTGTGGGTGCCCCAGGGATGGTGATTGCGGGGGCCGACCGTGAAGCCCAGCAGGTCGTAGAGCTCGCCCGCCGCATCAAGGTCGCGCACCAGATGAACCAGGTGATCGAGTCCGCGCGGCATGGGCACCTCCCTGTCTTGAGGGTGGCTTTGTGACACGGCCGGGAAGGCGGCACAATGCCGCCGGGGAGATCCGCCCCGGCGGCGGGCCGGCCGGCTCAGACCAGCCGGCTCTGCTCCTTCGCCGCGCCGACGAAGGCGGCGAACAGCGGGTGCGGCTCGAACGGCCGCGACTTCAGCTCGGGATGGAACTGCACGCCGATGAACCAGGGATGGTTCGCATGCTCGACGATTTCCGGCAGCAGCCCGTCCGGCGACATGCCGGAGAATTTCAGGCCGCACGCCTCCAGCCGCTCGCGATAGGCGGTGTTCACCTCGTAGCGGTGGCGGTGGCGCTCCTGGATGTCGCGCCCGCCATAGACCTGCGCCACGCGGCTGCCCTCGACGAGGCGGGCGGCATAGGCGCCGAGCCGCATGGTGCCGCCAAGGTCGCCATTGGCGCGGCGGCGCTCCAGCTCGTTGCCGCGCAGCCATTCGGTGAGCAGCCCCACCACCGGCTCGGGCGTCTCGCCGAACTCGGTGGAATTGGCCTGCGGGATGCCGGCGAGGTTCCGCGCCGCCTCGATCACCGCCATCTGCATGCCGAAGCAGATGCCGAAATACGGCACCGCCCGTTCGCGCGCGAACTGCGCCGCGCGGATCTTGCCCTCGGCGCCGCGCTGGCCGAAGCCGCCGGGCACGAGGATGCCGTGCACATGGTCGAGGAAGGGCGCGGGGTCCTCGCGCTCGAAGGTCTCGCTCTCGATCCAGTCGAGATTGACCTTCACCTTGTGCGCGATGCCGCCATGGGCGAGCGCCTCGATCAGCGACTTATAGGCGTCCTTCAGGCCGGTATATTTGCCGACGATGGCGATGGTGACCTCGCCCTCGGGATTGCGGACGCGATCCTCGATGGTGGTCCAGCGGGCCAGCTTCGGCATGGGCGCCGGCTCGATGCCGAACGCGGCCAGCACTTCCGTGTCGAGCCCCTCGGCATGATAGGCGGAGGGCACCGCATAGATGTTGTCCACATCCTGCGCCTCGATCACGGCGGTCTCGCGCACGTTGCAGAACAGCGCCAGCTTGCGGCGCTCCTCGCGGGGCACGGAGCGGTCGGTGCGGCACAGCAGGATGTCGGGCTGGATGCCGATGGAGCGCAGCTCCTTCACCGAATGCTGCGTCGGCTTGGTCTTCAGCTCGCCCGCCGAGGGGATGTAGGGCAGCAGGGTGAGGTGGATGAAGATGGAATGATTGCGCGGCAGGTCGTTCTTGAGCTGCCGGATGGCCTCGAAGAAGGGCAGGCCCTCGATGTCGCCCACCGTGCCGCCGACCTCGACCAGTACGAAGTCCACGTTCTCGTTGCCTTCGAGAACGAAGTCCTTGATGGCGTTGGTGACGTGGGGGATGACCTGGACGGTGGCGCCGAGATAGTCGCCGCGCCGCTCCTTGTTCAGGATGTCCTGGTAGATCTGGCCGGTGGTGATGTTGTCCCGGCGCGTCGCGGGACGCCCGGTGAACCGCTCGTAATGGCCGAGATCGAGATCGGTCTCCGCCCCGTCATCGGTGACGAAGACCTCGCCGTGCTGATACGGGCTCATGGTGCCCGGATCGACGTTGAGATAGGGGTCCAGCTTGCGAAGCCGGACGGTGTAGCCGCGCGCCTGAAGAAGCGCACCCAGAGCGGCTGAAGCGAGGCCCTTGCCCAAGGAGGACACGACGCCGCCGGTGATGAAGATATAGCGCGCCATGGGCCTTCACTCTATTCTGGACAAACGCGATTCGGCGAGAGCGAAGCGGCCGTTCGCTTCGCTTTCGCCTGTGGAGAAGTAGACGCGGTGCCGGAGCACCGCGTGCTGTCACTGGGACTGCGAACCACCCGATGCGGGAGCCTGCGGCGCTGCGGGCGCCTCGCCGGCTGCGGGCGCGGGGCTTGCAGCAGGCGCAGGGGTCGTCGCGGGGCGGGCGCCGTGGAGGCGGGCGCCTGCGGCCGGATCTGGTCGAGAATCGAACCCCCGCTCTGCGGCACGGCCGGGCCGGTCGGCAGGCCGGGCTGGTTGAGCAGCGCCGGCGGGGTGCGGCCCCAGCCCGCGAGCACGGTCAGCGACAGGCTCGTGACGAAGAAGATGGCCGCCAGGATGGCCGTGGCGCGGGTCAGCACGTTTGCGGTGCCGCGTGCGGTGAAGAAGCCTCCACCACCGCCGCCACCGCCCCCGCCGATGCCGAGCCCTCCGCCTTCGGAGCGCTGAATGAGCACCACGCCAATAAGGGCGAGCACCACCATGAGGTGAATGACGATCAGGACAGTCTGCATGGATTCCATCGTCCGCACGCCATGTTGCCGGCGCGCACCAACAGTTCGGGCGCTTCCTACACGATCGTTCGGCCGAATGAAAGTGCGGCGCCCCCGCCGGGAACGCCGCACCGGATTGCAGCAATGCATGGCCCGGCGGGGAGCCGGGCCCGATCAGTGCCCCAGCACCGCCAGCAGCAGCAGGGCCACGATGTTGGTGATCTTGATCATGGGGTTGACCGCAGGCCCCGCCGTATCCTTGTAGGGATCACCCACGGTGTCGCCGGTCACCGAGGCCTTGTGCGCCTCCGAACCCTTGAAGTGGCGCACCCCGTCCTTGTCCACGAAGCCGTCCTCGAACGACTTCTTGGCATTGTCCCAGGCCCCGCCGCCGGAGGTCATGGAGATCGCGACGAACAGCCCGGTCACGATCACGCCCAGCAGCATGGCCCCCACCGCCGAGAAGGCGGCAGACTTGCCGGCCACCCCGCCGCCCGCCACGAAATAGATGACGAAATAGCAGACGATGGGCGAAAGCACCGGCAGCAAAGAGGGGATGATCATCTCCTTGATGGCGGCACGGGTCAGCATGTCCACGGCGCGGGAATAGTCCGGCTTCTCCGTGCCGGCCATGATTCCCGGCTTCTCCCGGAACTGCCGGCGCACCTCTTCCACGATGGCGCCGGCCGCGCGGCCCACCGCCGTCATGCCCATGGCGCCGAACAGGTAGGGCAGCAGGCCGCCGAACAGCAGGCCCACCACCACATAGGGATTCTCCAGCGAGAAATTGGGCGTCACGCCGAAGAAGTAGGTGCCCTGCCCCGCCTGGGCGATGAAATATTTGAGGTCCTGGTTATAGGCCGCGAACAGCACCAGCGCGCCGAGGCCGGCGGAGCCGATGGCATAGCCCTTGGTGACCGCCTTGGTGGTGTTGCCCACCGCGTCCAGCGCGTCGGTGGACTGGCGCACCTCCTTGGGCAGGCCCGCCATTTCCGCGATGCCGCCGGCATTGTCCGTCACCGGGCCGAAGGCATCGAGCGCCACCACCATGCCCGCCAGCGCCAGCATGGTGGTGGCCGCGATGGCGATGCCGAACAGCCCCGCGAGCCCGTAGGCGGCGAGAATGCCGGCAATGATGACGAGGGTGGGCAGCGCGGTCGATTCGAGCGAGACCGCGAGGCCCTGGATGATGTTGGTGCCATGCCCCGTCACCGACGCCTGGGCGATGGACACCACCGGGCGATAGCCGGTGCCGGTATAATATTCCGTGATGACCACGATGGCCCCGGTCACCGCGAGCCCGACGAGGCCCGAGAGGAACAGCGAGGTTCCGGTGATGGTGTTGCCCGCCATCACCTGCCCCCAGCCCGGCAGAAGCGTGGTGACCAGCGCCAGCCCCACCACCGAGAAGGCGGCCGAGGCGCCGAGCCCCTTGTAGAGCGCGCCCATGATGGAGGAGGTCGGCCCCAGTTTCACGAAGAAGGTGCCGGCAACGGAGGTGAGGATGCACACGCCGCAGATGGCCAGCGGATAGAGCAGCATGGTGTTGAGGGCCGGCGAGCCGGCGAAGAAGATGACGGCGAGCACCATGGTCGCCACCAGCGTCACCGCATAGGTCTCGAACAGGTCGGCCGCCATGCCGGCGCAGTCGCCGACATTGTCGCCCACATTGTCCGCGATGGTGGCGGGGTTGCGCGGGTCGTCCTCCGGAATGCCGGCTTCCACCTTGCCGACGAGGTCACCGCCCACGTCCGCGCCCTTGGTGAAGATGCCGCCGCCGAGGCGGGCGAAGATGGAGATGAGCGAGGCGCCGAAGCCGAGCGCCACCAGCGCATCCACCACCGTCCGGCTGCCGGGCGCGAGGCCCATGATGCTGGTGAGGATGCCGAAATAGACGGCAACGCCGAGCAAGGCGAGGCCGGCCACCAGCATGCCGGTCACGGCGCCCGCCTTGAAGGCGAGGTCGAGACCGCCCGCCAGCGAAACCGTTGCCGCCTGCGCGGTGCGCACATTGGCGCGGACCGACACATTCATGCCGATGAAGCCGGCAAGGGCGGAGAGAATGGCGCCGATGGCGAAGCCGATGGCCACCAGCCAGCCCAGCAGCAGCCCGACAATGATGAAGATGACGATGCCGACGACGGCGATGGTCAGATATTGGCGGCGCAGGTAAGCCCGCGCGCCTTCCGCAATGGCCGCAGCGATTTCCTGCATGCGCGCCGTTCCGGCGTCGGCCGCCATCACGGCCTTCCCGGCCCAAATTCCATACCCCAAGGCGAAAAGGCCACAGACGATAATCAAGAGCAGAGCCAGCATGAAACCCGTCCTTTTCGTTTCCAACCCGATTTTCAGGTTCTTTTTATGGGGTTGAGTGTGAGGGGTGCGCTGGAAAGTCGCAATGGGGCGCAAGCCCCGATTCCTGCATTTCCGCCTGCGCTGGACCGTTAACCCGCGCTATGCCAGTAGCGTAGGCCATGGCCGCCGCAGGGGGTGGCGGAAAAGGACGCGAACGCGATGCAGGAAGCTCCGGTGGAGGCAGGATCTGGCGCGGCGGACGGCCGGATCGTTCCGGTGATTCTCGCCGGCGGAACCGGCACGCGCCTGTGGCCGCTCTCCCGCACCAGCCTGCCCAAGCAGTTCCTGGCGCTGGCCTCCGACAAGACGCTGTATCAGGAGACCTTGCTGCGCACCCCGCCGGGCGCCGATTTCCTGCCGCCGCTGGTCATCACCAACGAGGATTTCCGCTTCTTCGCCCGCCGGCAGGCCAGCGAGATCGGCATTGATGCCACCGTGGTGCTTGAGCCGGCGCGCCGCGACAGCGGCCCGGCGCTGGTGGCCGCCGCCGCCCTCGCCCGCAATCTCTATGGCCCCGACGCGCTTTTGCTGGCGCTTGCCGCCGACCATGTGGTGCTGGACCCCGAGGCCTTCCGGGCGGCCGTGCGCATCGCCGCGCGGGTGGCGGCGGCGGGACGCATCGTCACCTTCGGCATCACGCCCGGCCAGCCGCGCACCAGCTACGGCTATATCCGCCCCGGCGCGGCCCTGCCAGAAGGCGGGCATGTGGTGGACGCCTTCGTGGAGAAGCCGGACCTTGCCACCGCCGT
>NCCY01000313.1 GCA_002279855.1 Rhizobiales bacterium 12-68-15 | reverse complement strand
AAGGCATCGACGCGGCCGGTGATGCGATCGTCGAACCGGGCGCCGATGCAGACCATCACATCGCAGCCATGCATGGCCATGTTGGCTTCATAGGTGCCGTGCATGCCGAGCATGCCCAGCCACTGGTCATTGCTGGCCGGGAAGGCGCCGAGCCCCATGAGGGTCGAGGTCACGGGCACGCCGGTCATGCGCGCGAGTTCCCTCAGCAACCGGCTCGCCTCGGGGCCGGAATTGATGACGCCGCCGCCGGTATAGAAGACCGGACGCTTGGCACCGGCGATCAGGCGGACCGCCGCCTCGATCTTGTCGGCATCCCCGTTCAGCTTCGGCTTGTAGGTCTTGTGCTCGATATTGGCCGGGCCGACATAGGTGCCGGTGGCAAACTGAACGTCCTTCGGGATATCGACCACGACCGGGCCGGGACGGCCATTCTGCGCCACGTAGAAGGCTTCATGCAGAACGCGCGCCAGGTCCTTCACGTCGCGGACGAGGTAATTGTGCTTGGTGCAGGGACGGGTGATGCCGACCGTGTCGCATTCCTGGAAGGCATCGTTGCCGATCAGGTGCGTGGGCACCTGCCCGGTGATGCAGACAACCGGAATGGAATCCATCAGCGCGTCAGTCAGGCCAGTAGCCGGTCCACACCCTGGTCCGCGAGCGCCTGGATGACCATTTCGGCGCCGGTCATTTCCTTGCTCATCCCGTCTCTCCCTGGCGAGGCTCCGCGCCACCCGCCGCTTTTTGCTATCGATCATCAGGTTCAGAAAAAGCGAAGGGGCCCGAAGGCCCCTCATAACACGCCACCCTCGTCACGACCGGCCGTCAGGCCGACCCGATGGTGGCGCTCCTCAATACGAGAATGGTAACGATGTTGCGCATTGGCGCCATGACCCTTCACAAAGTTGCGCAAACCTAATCGCTGGCGCAATGTCCGTCAAGACATCGCCGTCGCGTTTGGCTTTTTGCGCCATCGCCGTGATATTGCCCTATCTTTGCGCTCTCTGTAAGTGAGAAATGTCCTGCCCAACGTTGCGGAAAGCCCCATGTCGCTGAAACTTCGAGTCCAGCGCGCCTCGGCGATGGCCCTGACCCTTCTCACGGTCGGCGCTGTTCTCGCCCCAGGCGGTGCGCGCGCCGACTGCATGACCGACTTCTCGGCCATCCGGGAGGACATGCAGTCCAAGGGCAAGGCCCTGGAAGCTGCCGGCAAGCGCAAGGCGCCGCCGCAGGAACTGTGCCCGCTGTTCCGCGCCTATACAGCGTCGGAAGCGAAGCTCGCGAAATATCTCAGCGACAACAAGGAATGGTGCCAGATCCCGGATCAGGCCATCCAGCAGTCGCAGGAGTCGAACAAGAAGTCCGCCGCCCTGCGCGACAAGGTGTGCGCCGCGGCCGCCAATGGTGCGGCTGCCGGTGGCGGCAAGCCGCCGCCCCAGGGGTCCATGTCCTCGGCTCTCGGTGTGAATACCGGCTATGCCGCCGGTGGAACGCCCGGAACCGGCGGAGTGTTCGATACGCTGCGCGGCAACGTGCTCGGCAATTGAGGTCCCGCGCGTGACGGCTTGGGGAAGCGAGGGCGCCGGCGCCCCGGTGGCAGATGCCGGGCGCGGCAATTGGGTAGACCGTTTCGCCCCCTCCCCGCTGCGGCCCTATCTGCGCCTTGCCCGCGCGGACCGGCCGATCGGAAGCTGGCTGCTTCTGCTGCCCTGCTGGTGGTCCACGGCCCTCGCCGCCATCGCCGCCGGGCAGGCCTATCCTGATCCCGTCCTGCTGGCGCTGTTCGCCATCGGCGCCGTCGCCATGCGCGGGGCCGGCTGCACCTGGAACGACATTCTCGACCGCAAGATCGACAGTCAGGTGGCCCGCACCCGGAGCCGCCCGCTTCCCAGCGGGCAGGTGAGCGTCGCCGGCGCCTTTGTTTTCCTGGCACTCCAGCTTCTGGTCGGGCTCGCGGTGCTGCTGAGCCTGCCGCGCTTCGCCATCGTCACCGGCGTCGCCTCCATGGGCGTCGTAGCCATCTATCCCCTCATGAAGCGCATCACCTCGGTGCCTCAGCTTGTCCTCGGCATCGCGTTTTCCTGGGGTGCGCTGATGGGCTGGGCGAGCGTGTTCCGCAGCATCGAGGACCCCGCGCTCCTGTTGTTCGCCGGCGCCGTCTGCTGGGTGTTCGGCTACGACACCATCTATGCCCATCAGGACCGGGAAGACGATGCGATGGTCGGCATCGGCTCCACCGCCCTCCTGTTCGGCAAGAACAGCCGGCTTGCGCTTGTGGCTGTCTATTCCGCCTGCGTCGCCCTGTTCGCGGGGGCGCTCGTGCTCGCGGGCGCGGGCCTGTTCTCTGCCCTGGGCCTCGGGGGCTTTGCATTCATGCTCTATCGCCAGATCCGGCAACTGGACATCGACGATCCCGCCGGGTGCCTGCGACTGTTCAAATCCAATCGGGATGCCGGCCTGATCCTGTTCCTGGGCCTCGCGGCCGATGCGCTGCTTCAGCATGCGGTTGCGACCGGCATGATCTGAGCCCCTTTTCTGCTACCTGGACTGCCCCCTTCCAAAGACTTCCTGCACGGCGCTTGCCACGCTCCGTCCGTCCCCCTATTGCACTGCACATGACGAGCTTGAACACGTCGCAGACGCTTGGTGTGCCGCCGCCGGAGGCGCCCGAAGTGGCCGCCCGGCTGCTGGCGGATGCCGCATTGGCGGCTGGCGACATTGCCCTCTCCCTGTTCCGGTCCCCGGACCTGCGGATCTGGAACAAGCAGAACGATTCCCCTGTCACCGAAGCCGACATGGCGGTGGATGCGTTCCTGAAGGAGCGCCTCCAGGCGCTGGCACCCACCTATGGCTGGCTCTCGGAAGAGAGCATCGACAGCCCGGCGCGCCTCGACAGCCGTCGCCTCTGGGTGGTGGACCCCATCGACGGAACCCGCTCTTTCATGGCCGGTGGCGATGACTGGACCGTGTCCATCGCCCTCGTGGAAGACGGACGGCCCATCGCCGGCGTTCTTTACGCCCCCGTGACGCGCGAACTGTTCGTCGCCTCGACCGGGGCCGGCACCACGGTGAACGGCAACCCGGTCGCGGTTTCGCCGCAGGATGTTCTGTCCGGCGCCGCTCTGTCCGGGCCAGCCTTCCTGCTGGATCGCGCGGCCGTCAGCCTGCCCTTCGTGCGCCGCCCGCGCGTGCGCTCGCTGGCATTGCGGCTGGCCCGCGTGGCATCAGGAGAAGTGGATGTGGCGCTCGCTTCCGCCAACAGCTACGACTGGGATATTGCTGCCGCCGACATCCTGGTACGGGAAGCCGGCGGTGCCTTGACCGATTACGAAGGGCAGGTATTGCGGTACAATGCCCCCGTTCCCCGGCATGGACCTCTGGTCTGTGCAGGTCTTCGCCTCCATGCGCCGATGCTGGACCTCGCCCGGAGCGCCTTCGACGCGTCCTGATCGCCCACCAACTGCGGAATGCCGGCCACCATGAGCACACCTTCCGAACCCAAGCAGCTTCTCCACCTGGTTTTCGGCGGCGAACTGAAAGAGCTCGGTGGAACCGAGTTCAAGAATCTCGGCGAACTCGACATTGTCGGAATCTATCCCGACTATGCGAGCGCTGCGGCAGCATGGAAGTCCAAGGCGCAGCAGACCGTGGACAACGCCCTGATGCGCTATTTCGTGGTGCACATGCACCGCCTGCTCGATCCCGAGACCGGCAAGGAACACTGATTTTCGTTCGCAGCAGCGGAACCGCGCGCCATGGGTGCGGCGCGGTTCCGCCCGCTCGCTTTGGACCCACAGCGCCGGCCGAGGGGCGGACCGGCGCACTCAAAAAGGAAGCAACCCCGGCATGTGGCGTCGTGTACGCACCAACCGCGCCTTTCAGCTTGCAGCTGGAAACGCATTCGCGGGCTATTTTGCCCTTGTGGCGCATACCACCCGTTTTGCCGTGGAGCCGCTCGACATCTATGAGCAAATCGATGCGCATCTGCCGGCCATCATCACCTTCTGGCACGGCCAGCATTTCCTGACGCCGTTCATCATGCAGCCGCACCATCAGGCCAAGGTGCTGATCTCCCG
>NCCY01000312.1:10485-13771 GCA_002279855.1 Rhizobiales bacterium 12-68-15 | reverse complement strand
GTGATGGTGTATCTCAGCCAGATCGGCTCCGCCGCCTCCATTTCCCTCGCGCGCGACATCGACCCCGCCTATGGCCGTGCCTTCGACACGGCGCGCGCGGCGGGGGTGGAAGCCATCGGTCTCGTCTGCACGGTCAGTCCCGAGGGGATCACCGTGCGCGGCGACATTCCCATGCACGGGTGAGCCGATGGGCAATCCGGTTGTGCTTGCTTTGCAGGCCCTTTGGCCTAAATCATGGAAGACGTGGCGGGACGGGCGCCTCTTCGCCGGCAGGACGAGGGACATGACGTATGTGGAGGCGGCGCAGGCGCCGCTGCGAAAGACCGGGCACATCAAGCTCTACGGGCCGGAAGGCTTCGAGGGCATGCGCCGTGCCGGCCGGCTGACCGCCGAGGCGCTGGATGTGGTGGCCGGGATGATCCAGCCCGGGGTCTCGACCGCCGCCATCGACAAGCTCGTGTTCGAGTTTGCCATGGACCACAAGGCCTATCCGGCGACCCTGATGTATCGCGGCTACCGCTATTCGGTCTGCACCTCCATCAATCACGTGGTCTGCCACGGCATGCCCAATGCGCGCCCGCTGCGGGACGGCGACATCGTCAATGTGGACGTGACGCTGATTCTCGACGGCTGGTATGGCGATTCGAGCCGCATGTTCTCCATCGGCGCCATTCCGCGCCGGGCGGAGCGGCTGCTGGAAGTGACCTATGAGTCCATGATGCTCGGCATCGCGGCCATCCGGCCCGGCGCGCATGTGGGCGATATCGGCGCCGCCATCCAGGATTTCGTGGAGCCCCAGCATATGAGCGTGGTGCGCGATTTCTGCGGCCATGGCGTCGGGCGCGTCTTCCATGACGAGCCGAACATCGTGCATGTGGGCCGTCGCGGCGAGGGGCCGGAACTGAAGCCCGGCATGATCTTCACCGTGGAGCCGATGATCAATCTCGGCCGCCCCCATGTGAAGATCCTCTCGGACGGCTGGACCGCCGTGACCCGCGACCGCTCGCTCTCCGCCCAGTTCGAGCATGCGGTGGGGGTGACCGAGACCGGCGTGGAAATCTTCACCCTGAGCCCGAAGGGCTATCACAAGCCGCCCTATTTCCCCGCCTGACAGGGACAGAGGCCGAGATGGCGGACACGCCCGAGGACGGACTTGCGGAAGCGGCCCCGCACTTCCACGGCCACCGGGAGCGGCTGCGCGCACGCTTCCGGGATGCCGGGGCGGCGGCGCTGGCGGATTACGAGCTGCTGGAGCTGGTGCTGTTCCGCGCCATTCCGCGCCGCGACGTGAAGCCCCTCGCCAAGGTGCTGGTGGACAGGTTCGGCTCGTTTGCGGAAGTTCTCGCCGCCCCGCCGAAGCTGCTGGAGGAGGTGGCCGGCATCACGCCGTCGGTGGTCACCGAGCTGAAGATCGTGGAAGCCGCCGCCCATCGCATTGCGCGCGGGCAGGTGAAGCGGCGTCCGGTCCTGTCGTCATGGAGCGCGGTAATCGAATATTGCCGGACCTCCATGGCCTTCGCGCCGCGCGAGCAGGTGCGGGTGCTGTTCCTTGACAAGCGCAACCAGCTCATTGCGGACGAGGTGGTGCAGACGGGAACGGTGGACCACGCCCCGGTCTATCCGCGCGAGGTCATCAAGCGCGCGCTCGAAGTCTCGGCCAGCGCGCTCATCCTCTGCCACAACCACCCGTCCGGCGACCCGACGCCGTCGCGGGCGGACATCGACATGACCAAGCGCATCATCGAGATGGCGAAGCCGCTGGGCATCGAACTGCACGACCACATCATCGTCGGCAAGGACGGCCATGCCAGCCTGAAGGGCCTGCGGCTGATCTGACCCGCGCGGTGCGCCGCGCCTCGCCAGCGGGCTCCGCTCCTCAGCCAAATCTACAGTGAGTCATAGGCAGCCGGGCCGGGCGCAGACCCGCGCCCGGTGCACGCAATCCCGTTGGCGCGCGCAAAAAAAAGGCGCCACGCAATGCGTGGCGCCGTCTCAGGAGGGGGCGCTGCCGAGGCAGCGCCCTTCAGGTCACTTCAGAGCGTTGAACGAGGTCGCGAAGGAGAGGCTCGCGATGAACTTGTCGCCGCAACCATTGCTGATGCCGATGATGTAGGCGCAGTTGGTGCTGGACAGGTCCGTGCCCGAATAACGCAGATCGAGGGTGGCGGCCTTGTAGGTGAAGCCGACGCCGACGTTCCACCAGCTGTAGCCGTTGATGGTCTCCTGAACGGTGACGATCGAGGGGCCGACCACATAGTCAACGTCATAGGTATAGGCGCTGGAGCTGAGCCACTGATAGCCGTACTCGCCCGAGAGGTACCAGCCGAAGTCGCCGCCGGGACCGAAGGCCGGGAGCGGAACCTTGGCCGTCAGCGAGAGCGCCGTGCCATCCGTGCCGGTGGCATACATGTCGCTGGTCCAGTAGAGGTTCGCACCCAGCGTCAGCCAGGGCGCAACCACATAGCTCGGCTTGGCGTAGATTTCCCAGTAATTGTAGTCGGTGGAGCTGAGGCCCACGGAGTCGGTTCCACCCGGATAGGTGTAGTAGACGCCGCCGACGTCGAGGGTGAAGGCACCCCAGGTGTGGCGCAGGCCACCGGCGAAGTCGACTTCAAGCGAGCTGTTGCCGCCGTCCTGGAAGTTCTCGACCCAGTTCTGGTTCGACGCCCACACGTTGAAATACACCCAGTCGAAGAGCTGAAGCTCTGCGAAGCCCTGGATGGCCGGGTTGTTGTTGGTCTGGCTGATGCCGCGGAAGAGGTAGTCGGACGTCGCGGTCACGCCGAAGGCCAGATCCCACACCGGCGGCGGGGGAGGAACCACCGCAACCGCCTTCACCGGCACGGCCATGTCGGCGGCGGATGCGGCGCCAGCGAACATCATGGTAGCGGCGGCAGCGGCAAGAGCGAGCTTCTTCATAAAATGAACCCCCAATGGATATCTGACGAAATTGAGACCAAATTTCTTGATCCTCTCCAATGTGAAAAAAGGGGCATGTTCTGCATAAAAAACATGCAAACCCGCATGAATGCTGGATTTGCGATGTGGCGCAACTGCCACACTCCGTTGAAACCATCAGTTGCTGCCCGTTGGAAATGAAGCGTTGGCGATGCTTGGGGCCTTCAAGGCCTCACGGGCGGACCATCAGAAGGGGGCGTCCGCGCTCCGGAGTCTTCGCCCAGGAGCCGTCTTCCTGCCGGGCGAATCGCAGAAGTTGCGTGCCGGAGGTGCCGTTCACCACCACGTTTCCGCCCTCGATGCGCCAGGAGGCGGGGGTGAAATCGCC
>NCCY01000312.1:6914-10390 GCA_002279855.1 Rhizobiales bacterium 12-68-15 | reverse complement strand
GTGGCTTCCGTGAATTCAGCCACCAGCCGGCCGTCCTCCGTGCGCAGGCGGATGGCGCCGGAGGCATCCGGGGTCCATCCCCGCACCGTGGCCGCGAAGGGCAGTGCGGTGCATTCGGCGGCATTGATCTCCACGCTGAACGTGGTCGCGGAGCTGGCGGCGGATTTCAGAACCACCGGGCAGGCCCGGCTGCCGTCCGCGCTGGTCAGCCGCCAGGGGCCGGCGAGCTTCTGGGCGGCCGCTGCCAGTTCGGGATCGGGACGCGGCGGTTCCGCCCGCGCGGGCGGACGGGCGGCCTGCGGCGGGCGGCCCGAACCGGGTGCGGGCGCTTGCGCCGCCCCCGGTGTGGTGAGGGCGGTCGCGGCCAGCAGAAGAAGAAGCGCCGCAGGACTTCGCATGCCCGAAACGCTACTCCACCCCGGCGTCAGCGGGAAGCCGGTGTTTCCGCCACCGGGGTCACCGGGCCGGTTCCGGCGAACCAGCTCTTCACATTGTCCACCACCAATTGCCCCATGGCGCCGCGCGTATGGTGGGTGGCCGAGCCGACGTGCGGCAGCAGCACCACATTGTCGAGCCCCATCAGAGCCTCCGGCACATGGGGCTCGTCAGCGAACACATCGAGACCGGCGGCGCGGATGGTGCGGTTGACGAGGGCATCCACCAGCGCGGGTTCATCCACGACGCTGCCGCGCGCCACATTGATGAGGATGCCCTCCGGCCCGAGCGCGGCCAGCACCTCGCGGCCGACCAGCCCCTTGGTCTCCGGCCCGCCGGGCAGGATGAGGATGAGGGTGTCCACGTCCCGCGCCAGCGCCACGAGGTCGGGATAATGCCGGTACGGGCAGTCGGCCGCCGGCCGCCGGCTGTGATAGGCGACGGGGCGGCCGAACGCCTCGATCCGCCGGCCGATGGCGCGGCCGATTCGGCCCATGCCGACAATGCCGATGCTGCGGTCGCGCAGGGTGGCGCCGAGCGGGAAGGGGGCGGCTTCCCACTTCCCCGCCCGCAGATAGCGGTCGGCCTGGGGGATTTCGCGCACCGTCGCCAGCAGCAGGCCGAGGGTCAGGTCCGCAACCTCCTCATTGAGGACGTCGGGCGTGTTGGTGACCATGATGCCGCGCCGGGCGGCGGCGGCGGCATCCACCGTGTCATAGCCGACGCCGAAATTGGCGACGATTTCCAGCGCCGGAAGACGGGCCAGAAGCGCATCGTCCACCCGCCGCGCGCCGCGGGTCACGAGGCCCCGGATGGCGCTGCCCTCGGTGGCGATGGCGGCCTCGAAGTCGGCGGCGCCGACGAGGCGAAAGGCCTCCTTCAGTTGCCGTTCGACGACGGCTTCCATGATCGGTCCGGTGAGAAGGAGGGTCGGGCGGAGATCTTCGCTCATGGTGTTTCCGGCTCGCGGGAAGGGGGCGGCGCGCGACGGATGCCTTGCGCCGGCAGGTTTGTGGAGACGTTCTCGGTTTGCTTCAATCGTTTTAAATTTCGCTTGATCGCGGCGCACCTGCACACCATGATCCAACCTGTCTCCGCTCACAACGGGGCGCGCGGTCGCTCGGCGGCCCAATATGCACGCCGCAGGGCGGCACATACGACCGTCGCAGAGCGGCGCATAAAAATTCCGGGCCACGCCATGCGGGCGGAGGCATCGGAACCGGGCAGGACGTCAAGGATGGAGTGGGAATGGCGACCGTCGATATTCGCGGAGTGAGGAAAGCCTACGGGACGACGGCTGTGATCCACGGCGTCGATGTGAGTATCCGCGACGGCGAGTTCGTGGTGCTGGTGGGACCCTCCGGATGCGGCAAGTCCACCTTGCTGCGCATGATCGCAGGGCTCGAGAACATCACGGGCGGGCAGATCCTCATCAATAACCGCGTGGTGAACGACGTGCCTCCGAAGGAGCGCGACATCGCCATGGTGTTCCAGAATTATGCGCTCTATCCGCACATGACGGTGGGGGCCAACATGGGCTTCTCGCTGCATCTGCGCAAAGCGCCGAAATCCGAGATCGACAGCCGGGTGAAGCGGGCCGCCGACATTCTCGGCCTCGCCCATCTGCTGGACCGCTTCCCGCGCCAGCTCTCCGGCGGCCAGCGCCAGCGCGTCGCCATGGGCCGGGCCATCGTGCGCGACCCGCAGGTGTTCCTGTTCGACGAGCCGCTGTCCAATCTCGATGCCAAGCTGCGCGTGCAGATGCGCACCGAGATCAAGGAACTGCACCAGCGCCTGAAGACCACCACCGTCTATGTGACGCACGACCAGATCGAGGCCATGACCATGGCCGACAAGATCGTCGTGATGCATGACGGCGTGGTGGAGCAGATCGGCGCGCCGCTCGATCTCTACGACGCGCCGGCCAACATGTTCGTGGCCGGCTTCATCGGCTCTCCGGCGATGAATTTCGTTAAGGGCACGGTGTCGGCTGATGATCCCACCCGCTTCGACTGCGACGGCGGGGCCACCCTCTCGCTGGACGGCGTGCCGGGCGGCGTCTTGGGCAAGCGGGCGGTCTACGGCCTGCGCCCCGAGCATGTGCGCCTCGCCCCCGGCGGCACGCCTGCCCATGTGGTGGTGGTGGAGCCCACCGGATCGGAAATCCTCGTGGTGGCCCGGATCGGCGGCGAAAAGGGACAGGAAATCAACTGCCTGTTCCGCGAGCGCCTGAACATCCTGCCGGGCGAGACGATCCATATCGCCCAGCAGCCGGGCATGTCCCATCTGTTCGACGAGGCGAGCGGCGCCCGCCTCGTCGCCTGACATCGCCGGCCCCGGGCCATGGCCGCGCGGCGGCCGGGCCCGTCTGGACCCAAGATCAAGAAGATCGCCAGATCCATTTTCGCCGGGAAGCGCGGACCAACGCGACGCAGGCGAGCAAGGGGAACCCGCCCCAGGCGGACAGACACAAGACCACCAAGCACGAACAAAACTGTGCACGAAACAGACAGTCGGAGGAACGCCATGACCATTTCCAGACGCGACCTTCTCATGACCGGCGCCGGCCTTGCCGGTGCGGCCGCCCTGCCGGGCCTCACCGTCCCCGCCTTCGCCCAGGGCGCGGCCATGCCCGAGTTCAAGCCCGAGCCGGGCGCGAGCCTGCGCATGCTGCGCTGGTCGCCCTTCGTGAAGGGCGAGGAAGATGCGTGGATCGCCAACACCAAGAAGTTCACCGAGGCCACCGGCATCGAGGTGCGCATCGACAAGGAAAGCTGGGAAGACATCCGCCCGAAGGCGGCGGTCGCCGCCAATGTGGGCTCCGGCCCGGACATCGTGTGGGTGTGGTTCGACGACGCCCAGCAATATCCCGACAAGCTGCTGGACGTGACGCCGCTCGCCAACGGGCTCGCGGCCAAGTATGGCGGCTGGTATGAGGCGCCCGCGCTCTATACCAAGAAGGACGGCAAGTTCATCGCCCTGCCGCTCGCCACCATCGGCAATGCCGTGGTGTATCGCGACAGCTGGATGAAGGAAGCCGG
>NCCY01000312.1:3478-6883 GCA_002279855.1 Rhizobiales bacterium 12-68-15 | reverse complement strand
T
Organism: Rhizobiales bacterium 12-68-15; assembly: GCA_002279855.1. Classification (GTDB taxonomy): domain Bacteria; phylum Pseudomonadota; class Alphaproteobacteria; order Rhizobiales; family Xanthobacteraceae; genus Aquabacter. The sequence continues at coordinate 6,882 of NCCY01000312.1, read as the reverse complement.
TCTGCCACTGGGTGCTGTGGAGCCACGGCGGCAAGATGGTGGACGACAACGCCAAGGTGGTCATCAACAGCCCCGAGACCGTCGCCGCGCTGCGCTATGTGGCGGAACTCTACAAGACCTTCATCCCCGGCACGGAAAGCTGGCTGGACGTGAACAACAACCGCGCCTTCCTCGCGGGTGAAATCTCCTGCACCGCCAATGGTGTGTCGGTCTATTACGGCGCGAAGAACGATCCCAAGCTCGCCGACATGGCCGCCGACATGCGCTCCACCAACTTCCCCATCGGCCCGGTGGGCAAGGAAGCCGAGCTGCACCAGACCACGGCGGCCTGCATCTTCAAGTACTCCAAGTATCCGCAGGCGGCGCAGGCCTATCTCGCCTACATGTTCGACGCGCCGCAGATGAACGCCTGGATCAAGGGCGCCAGCGCCTATTGCTGCCAGACGCTGAAGGCCTTTGCCGCCAATCCGGTGTGGACCGACAACCCGATCCACAAGCCCTATTCCCGCGCTTCCGAGACGCTGCGTCCCAACGGCTATTCCGGGCCGCTCGGCCCGCAATCGGCCGCGGCCATGGCGGACTGGATCGTGGTGGACATGGTGGCCGAGGCGGCGACCGGCCAGCGGACGCCCGAAGAGGCTGCCCGCCGCGCCGAGCTTCGGGCCAGCCGCATCTATCGCGGCTGAGCCCCGGGCCGTCCCGCCGAGTCAGGGCGGCGGGACGGCATCGCTTTTATGGCGCGCACCCGGCACAGGCCGGGTGCCGGAAACTGGTTTTTGCGGCGTGACCGGGATGGTGCGCCTGCCTGGAGATCGTGACGATGGCGGAGTTACCGACGGCCGCTGAGGGCCGCAGGTCCTGGTGGGCGGGAATCGGGCAGGGGCGGCATGTGCTCGGCCTGCTGTTCCTGCTGCCGGCAGCCGTGTTCCTCATCCTGTTCCTTACCTATCCGCTCGGCCTCGGCGTCTGGCTCGGATTCACCGATACGCGGATCGGTCGCGACGGGGTGTTCGTCGGGCTGGAGAATTACGAGCTGCTCTGGATCGACAGCATCTTCTGGCTCTCGGTCTTCAACACGCTGCTCTACACCATCGGCGCGTCGATCCTGAAGTTCGCGCTCGGGCTCTGGCTCGCGCTGCTGCTGAACCAGCATCTGCCGTTCAAGTCCTTCTTCCGCGCCATCGTGCTGCTGCCGTGGGTGGTGCCCACCGTACTCTCCGCGATCGCCTTCTGGTGGATATTCGACGCGCAATTCTCGATCCTGTCCTGGGCGCTCATCAAGCTCGGGCTGATCGACACCAACATCAACTTCCTCGGCGACACTACCAATGCCCGCATCTCGGTGATCGCCGCCAATGTGTGGCGCGGCATTCCCTTCGTCGCCATCTCGCTGCTGGCGGGGCTCCAGACCATTCCCCAGTCCCTGCACGAGGCGGCGACGCTGGACGGGGCGAGCGGCTGGCAGCGCTTCCGCTACATCACGCTGCCCATGCTCTCGCCGATCATCGCGGTGGTGATGACCTTCTCGGTGCTGTTCACCTTCACCGACTTCCAGCTCATCTATGTTCTGACCCGTGGCGGCCCGCTCAACGCCACCCATCTCATGGCAACGCTCTCGTTCCAGCGCGCCATTCCCGGCGGACAGCTCGGCGAGGGCGCGGCCATCGCGGTGGCGATGATCCCGTTCCTGCTGGCGGCGATCCTGTTCAGCTATTTCGGCCTCCAGCGCCGCAAGTGGCAGCAGGGCGGGGGGGACTGATGCCGGTCCCCGCTTTCACCCTCGCCCTCTTTGCCCCCGCAGCTTCCGGGAGGACCGGCCCATGACCGACCAGACCACCACCGACAATTCCACCGGCATGAGCTATCTGGACAGCCTGCCGAAGCGGATCATCACCGTCTTCCTGCCGCTGCTCGTGTTCGTGTTCGTGCTGCTGTTCCCGTTCTACTGGATGGCGATCACGGCGGTGAAGCCGAACTTCCAGCTCACGGACTATGCGAACTATTCGCCGCTCTGGGTGGTGGAGCCGACGCTCGACCATATCAAGTACCTGCTGTTCGAGACCTCCTATCCCGGCTGGCTCTGGAACACGATGCTGGTGGCCTTCTGCGCCACCTTCATCTCGCTGGTGGCCTCGGTGTTCGCCGCCTATGCCATCGAGCGCCTGCGCTTCCATGGCTCGCGCTGGGTCGGGCTCGGCATCTTCCTCGCCTATCTGGTGCCGCCCTCCATCCTGTTCATCCCGCTGGCGCTCATGGTGTTCAAGCTCGGCATCTACGACACCAAGCTGGCGCTGATCCTCACCTATCCCACCTTCCTCGTGCCCTTCTCCACCTGGCTGCTGATGGGCTATTTCCGCTCCATCCCCTACGAGCTGGAGGAATGCGCGCTGGTGGACGGCGCCTCGCGCTGGCAGATCCTCACCAAGGTCCTGCTGCCGCTCTCGGTGCCGGGGCTGATCTCGGCGGGCATCTTCTCGTTCACCCTGTCCTGGAACGAGTTCATCTACGCGCTCACCTTCATCCAGTCCTCGGAGAACAAGACCGTGCCGGTGGGGGTGCTCACCGAACTGGTGCGCTCCGACATCTATGAGTGGGGCGCGCTGATGGCCGGGGCGCTGATCGGCTCGCTGCCGGTGGTGATCCTCTATTCCTTCTTTGTGGACTATTACGTCTCCTCCATGACCGGCGCCGTGAAGGAGTGACGGACAGGGGGCGAACCACCCCGCGTGTCACCCTCCCGCCTCCCGGTCTGCTGCCAGAAATCGAGCCACTGTCAACTATAGTTGACAGTGGCTTTCTTCATTCTATCCTTCGTCCATGATCGAGGTCCGCCAGACGCTCGTTTATGCGAAGTGGTTCGCAGGCCTGCGAGACAGCCGCGCGAAAGCCCGCATCGACATTCGGCTGACGCGGCTGATGCAGGGGTATTTCGGCGATGTGAAGTCTTTCGACGGCATCAGTGAACTGCGCGTCGATTATGGTCCGGGCTACCGGATTTATGTCACGCGGCGGGGGGAAACCCTCGTCATCCTGCTCGCCGGCGGCGACAAGTCCAGCTAGCGCAGGGACATACGGTCAGCCATCGAACTGGCGAAGGAGGTGTGATGGCCCTTTCAACCACCGCCTGGGATCCGGCGTCGCACATCGTCACCATCGATGATGCCGTGGCGTATCTGGAGGCCGCATTCGAGGATGGGGACCCGGCAATGATCACCACGATCCTTGGCGCGATTGCACGCTCGGAGGGGATGACCCGGATCGCGCGCGAGGCGGGCGTCTCCCGGGAAGGTCTCTACAAGGCCCTGAGCGAGAACGGGGATCCGCGCCTTTCCACCTTCATGGGGGTGCTGAAGGCCCTTGGGCTCCAGCTTGCGGTGACCACACGACCCGCAGCGTGACGCTGC
>NCCY01000312.1:0-3348 GCA_002279855.1 Rhizobiales bacterium 12-68-15 | reverse complement strand
TCCGCCGCGTGGCTGTCGCTGGCCGAGACGATGAGGCTCGCCATGCGGCCGAAGGGCGGCAGGTGCGCCTCTTCCCGTGCGCGGATCTCGGTCTCGTAGAAGGCCGCGCGATCCCCCTTCACAAGCGCCTGCATCACCGGATGCTCCGGCATGTGGGTCTGGATGAAGCCGCGCCCCTCCGCCGCCCCGCGCCCGGCGCGCCCTGCCACCTGATGGACGAGCTGGAACGTGCGCTCCGCCGCGCGGGGATCGCCATGGCCGAGCCCCACATCCGCATCCACCACCCCCACCAGCGCGAGGCCGGGGAAATTGTGGCCCTTGGCGACAAGCTGCGTGCCGATGACCACGTCCACCTCGCCGCGCGCCACCGCCTCCAGTTCCGCCCGCATCCGCTCGATGCCGCCGGTGAGGTCGGAAGAGAGGACAAGGCTGCGGGCATTGGGGAACAGGGCCTGCACCTCTTCCTGAAGCCGCTCCACGCCGGGGCCGCAGGGCATCAGGCTGTCCTTGGCGCCGCAGCCGGGGCAGGTGTCCGGCACCGGGGCCTGATAGCCGCAATGGTGGCAGGCGAGGCGCCGGCGGAACCTGTGCTCCACCAGCCAGGCGGAGCAGGAGGGGCAGCGCATCCGGTGCCCGCAGGAGCGGCACAGGGTCAGCGGGGCATAGCCGCGCCGGTTCAGGAACAGCAGCGCCTGCCCGCCGGTCTCCACCGTCTCGTTGACCTCCTCCGCAAGGCGCGGCGCGATCCAGCGGCCGCGCGCCGGTCCTTCCCGGCGCAGGTCGATGGGGGCAAGGCCCGGCACCTTGGCGCCGCCGAACCGTTCCGGCAGCGCCAGCCGGCCATAGCGGCCGCGTCGCGCATTCAGTAGGCGACGCCATCCTCCTGCTTGTAGGCGGGGTCGTGCTCCTCATCCACGATGGTGAGGCCGAGATCCGCGAAGGGGAGGAACAGGGCGGAGCGCGCGCCCGCCACCACCTTCACCTCGCCGCGCGCCACGCCCTCCAGCACGCGGGCGCGGCGCCGCGTGGAGACGCCGGAATGCCATTCCGCCGGCCGGACGCCGAAACGGCCGGTGAAGCGGTCGAGGAAGGCCTGCGTCAGCGCAATTTCAGGCAGCAGGATCAGCGCCTGCCGCCCCTGCCGCAGGGTTTCGGCCACCGCTTCAAAATAAACTTCCGTCTTGCCGGAGCCGGTGACGCCGTCCAGCAGGTGGACGCCGAAGGCGCGGGCCGCCACCGCCGCGCGCAGCACGGCCGCCGCCTCCGCCTGCGCCGGGGAGAGGCTGGGAACCGCAAAGGCGGGGTCCGGAAGCTCGGCGGCGGGCTCGGGCGGGAGCACCACCGTTTCCAGCACGCCGTCATCGATCAGCCCGTCCACCACGGAGGGGGACACGCCCGCCTCCCGCGCCGCATCCGCCTTGCCGCGCACGAACCCATCCGAAAGGCACGCCAGCAGCTTTTCCCGCGCGGCGGTGGGGCGGGTGGGCGCGCGGCCGGTGGCCCGCACACCAACTCGCTCGCGCGCGGGGCCGGCGCTCTCGCCATGGCGCAGCGCCATCCGCAGCACCATGCCCCGGGGGGCCAGCGTATAGTCGGCCATCCAGTCGATGAGCTGGAGGAGGTCGGCGGGAAGCGGCACATAGGCGAGCTTCGCCTTCACCGCCTTGAGCTTTGCCCCGTCCACCGGCGCTGCGGGGGCGCGGCGCGGCCAGACGCAGCCCACCATGCCGCGATTGCCCAGCGGCACATGGACGAGGTCGCCCGGCGACAGGTCCAGCCCCTCGGGGACGGTGTAGGAATAGGGCGTGTCCAGCCCGAGAGGGAGCAGGACATCCACGGTGCGCGCGCTCATGTTCTTCTTTTGGTCCAGCGACGGGCAAAGGTCAAAGGGGTCTCGCGGCCCGGCAGGGGGCCTTATGCATGGCAGGAGGCCGCAGGCTGATCTTGCCATTACGGCCCGCGCGTTCTACCTCCTCAACCATGAAATTCCTCGATCAAGCCAAGGTCTATGTCCGCTCCGGTGACGGTGGGGCAGGGTGCGTCTCGTTCCGGCGCGAAAAGTTCATCGAGTTCGGCGGCCCCGACGGCGGGGACGGCGGGCGCGGCGGCGACGTGTGGATCGAATGCGTGGATGGCCTCAACACGCTGATCGACTATCGCTACCAGCAGCATTTCAAGGCCAAGAAGGGCGAGCACGGCAAGGGCGCCAACCGCACCGGCGCGCGCGGCTCGGATGTGGTGCTGAAGGTGCCGGCGGGAACGCAGGTGCTCGACGAGGACGAGGAAACCATCCTCGCGGACCTCACCGAGATCGGCCAGCGCATCAAGCTGCTGGAAGGCGGCAATGGCGGCTTCGGCAATGCCCAGTTCAAGACCTCCACCAATCAGGCCCCGCGCCGCGCCAATCCGGGCCTTGAGGGGCAGGAAAAGTGGATCTGGCTGCGCCTGAAGCTGATCGCGGATGCCGGCCTTGTCGGCCTGCCCAATGCCGGCAAGAGCACGTTCCTCGCCGCCACCACTGCGGCCCGGCCCAAGATCGCCGACTATCCCTTCACCACCCTCCATCCCGGCCTCGGCGTGGTGCGGGTGGACGGGCGCGAATTCGTGCTGGCGGACATTCCCGGCCTGATCGAGGGCGCCCATGAGGGCGCCGGCATCGGCGACCGCTTCCTCGGCCATGTGGAGCGCTGCGGCGCGCTGCTGCATCTGGTGGACGGCACCTGCGAGCATGCGGGCAAGGCCTACAAGACCGTGCGCGCGGAACTGCTCGCCTATGGCGGTTCTCTGGAGGACAAGCCGGAGATCGTTGCCCTCTCCAAGATCGATGCGCTGTCGCCGGAACTGCTGAAGCAGCAGAAGGAGCGCCTCCAGCGCGCGGCGAAGAAGAAGCCGCTTCTGCTCTCCGCCCAGTCCGGGCAGGGGGTGCCGGAGGCCCTGCGCGCGGTGCTGGAGCATGTGGACGCCACAAGAGCCGAGGAAGCCCGCAAGGCCAAGCCCCCCGAGCCGTGGCGGCCGTAGGGCGGATTTGGTATCCTGGGTGCAGGAGTGCTCCCATGACACGGCAACTGACCATCAGCAGCGACGAGGTGGTGGAAACCGCCGAGCGGCTTGCGCGGCGCCATGGCGTGAGCACCACCGAAGTGGTGGTCCGCGCCCTCCGGCGCTTCGCTGCGGATATCGAACCCCCGGGGGCCGGGGGTGCGGAGCCCCTCACGCCTGAACAGCGTGACACGTTCGACGCCTTGCAGCGCCTGTCCTCGGAAACGGCACGCCGGATCGTGCCGGGGGCCCGTTCGGACCATGACGACCTTTATGATGACAGCGGGCTTCCGCATTGATCGCGGTGGA
>NCCY01000025.1 GCA_002279855.1 Rhizobiales bacterium 12-68-15 | reverse complement strand
TTCTCGGCCGGGCTTGCCTTCGCGACGGTCTGCACCAGCACCCCCGTGGGACGGGCAAGCCCAAGGCCTTCGGCAAGATCGGGGGTGACGCGCTGGAACCGCGCGCCGAGCCACGGCCGCCGCACGGACTTGCTGCCCGCCTTGGCGCTCTCAACCACCACCCGCACCATGTTGGCGGGAATGGCGAAGCCAATGCCGTGGGAGCCGCCGGACCTCGAAAAGATCGCCGTGTTGATGCCGACGAGATGCCCGCTCATGTCCACGAGGGCGCCGCCCGAATTTCCAGGATTGATGGCGGCATCGGTCTGGATGAAGAACTGATAGTCGGAAATGCCCACCTGCGTGCGGGCGAGCGCCGAGACGATTCCCTGCGTGACGGTCTGCCCCACGCCAAAGGGATCGCCGATGGCCAGCACCAGATCCCCGACCGCGAGCCGGTCCGAATTGCCGATTTCCACCGTCGCGAAGCGCGCGGACGGGTCCGCCTTGATCTTGAGCACCGCAAGATCCGTGCGCTGGTCGCTCAGAACCACGTCCGCATCGAATTCCCGGCGATCGGACAGCGCGATGCGAATCTGGTCGGCGCCAGCCACCACATGGTGGTTCGTCACGACGAACCCGCTGGCATCCACGACAACGCCGGAGCCCAGAGAGCGCTGGACACGCTCCGGCCCTCCGAGCCCCGGCCCGCCGCCGAAAAACCGGCGAAAGAACGGGTCGTCCATGAAAGGGTTGGTCCGCTGCACGCTCTTCAGCGCGTAGACATTGACCACGGCCGGCGCCGTGCGCGTCACCACCGGAGCAAACGACAGCCTGATCTCGCTGTCCGAGGTCGGAACCTGCGGCCCACTCCCCGCCTGAGGCTGTGCAAGTGCCGATACCGGGCCAAGCGCGAGGCAGAGCAGACCAACCTGAAGTGCACGCCAAACCATCATCCGACCTCTCGATCAGCCCGGGGACACCCGATTCGCAACCACTCCGGAACACTCACTGAAAACGCCCGGATTGAAACGAAAAAAGGGCGGCCGAAGCCGCCCTCTTCAACGACGATTGCTCGCCGAATTAAATCAGGCTGCGGCAGCCGCTGCAGCTTCCGCCTCGGCGCGGGCGCGATCAGAGGCGCCCTTGGCCTCCACGTCGCGGTCCACGAACTCGATGACGGCGACCGGGGTCGAATCGCCATAGCGGAAGCCCGCCTTGACGATGCGGGTGTAACCACCCGGACGACCCTGGTAACGGGGGCCAAGCACTTCGAACAGCTTCTTGACGACCGACTGGTCGCGGAGCTGGGCGATGAGCTGGCGACGGGCATGCAGATCGCCACGACGCGCGAGGGTCACCAGCTTCTCCACGACAGGACGAAGATCCTTCGCCTTCGGGAGGGTGGTGACGATCTGCTCATGGGTGATGAGCGCGCCCGCCAGATTGGAGAACATCGCCTTGCGATGCTCGGCGGTGCGGTTGAACTTGCGATGTACCTTGCCGTGACGCATGACGGCGAACTCCTAAATGCCAGCGGCGTATCGAGCCGGGTTCCGGTTAAGCGGCTCGGGCCGCAGGGTGAAAGCTCAGTAGTGATCTTCGAAGCGCTTCGCCAGCTCTTCGATATTCTCGGGCGGCCAGCCGGGCACTTCCATGCCGAGATGGAGACCCATGGAGGCCAGGACTTCCTTGATCTCGTTGAGCGACTTGCGGCCGAAATTCGGCGTACGGAGCATCTCCGTCTCGCTCTTCTGGATCAGGTCGCCGATATAGACGATGTTGTCGTTCTTCAGGCAGTTCGCAGACCGAACCGACAGTTCGAGCTCGTCCACCTTCTTCAGAAGCGCCGGGTTGAAGGGCAGTTCCTGAATGGCGGCGCTCTCGCTCTCGCGCTTGGGCTCTTCGAAATTCACGAAGATCTCGAGCTGGTCCTGAAGGATGCGCGCCGCATAAGCAAGCGCATCTTCCGCCGTGATCGAACCATCGGTCTCGATCTGGAGCGTCAGCTTGTCATAATCGAGAATCTGGCCCTCACGGGTGTTCTCGACCTTGTAGGAGACCTTGCGGACCGGGGAATACAGGCTGTCGATCGGGATCAGGCCGATCGGCGCGTCTTCCGGCCGGTTGCGGTCTGCCGCGACGTAGCCCTTGCCCGTGTCGACCGTGAACTCGATGCGCAGTTCCGCGCCGTCGTCCAGCGTGCAAAGCGGGAGGTTCGGGTTCAGGATCTGGATGTCGCCAACGGTCTGGATATCGCCGGCCGTCAGCACACCGGGGCCGGTCTTCTTGGCCACGAGGCGCTTGGGGCCGTCGCCAACCATCTTGATGGCGACGTCCTTGATGTTGAGGATGATGTCCGTCACATCCTCGCGCACGCCCGGGATGGACGAGAACTCATGCAGCACACCATCGATGTGCACAGAGGTCACGGCCGCGCCCTGAAGCGAGGACAGCAGGATGCGCCGGAGCGCATTGCCGAGCGTCATGCCGAAGCCACGCTCGAGCGGCTCGGCCACGACGGTGGCCAAGCGCCGGGGGTCGCTGCCGGGCGAAACCTGCAACTTCTCGGGCTTGATCAGCTCTTGCCAGTTCTTCTGAATCACTTGCGTCACCTTGCCATCTCACCGGGCCGATCCACTCAAGGAGGCGGCTTCGCCTCCGAGCTACGGCCCGTCCCGCAATCGGGGGAGGAACCGGGCACAAGACCCGCCGGGTTCGGCCGGCGGGCCGCTGCTGGTACGCTCAGACGCGCCGGCGCTTGCGCGGGCGGCAGCCGTTGTGCGGGATGGGCGTAACGTCACGGATCGAGGTCACCATGAAGCCGGCAGCCTGAAGCGCGCGCAGCGCGGACTCACGTCCCGAACCGGGGCCGGACACCTCGACCTCAAGCGTGCGCATGCCATGCTCGGACGCCTTGCGGGCAGCGTCTTCCGCCGCCACCTGGGCCGCGTACGGCGTGGACTTGCGCGATCCCTTGAAACCCATGGCACCGGCGGACGACCAGGAAATCGTGTTCCCCTGGGCATCGGTGATGGTGATCATGGTGTTGTTGAACGACGCATTCACATGCGCAACGCCAGAGGCAATGTTCTTGCGCTCGCGACGCTTAACGCGGGTAGCTTCCTTAGCCATCTTGTCTTCGATCCTTCAGGCGCGCCCGTAACTCCAGGCGCTCGGGACAATGCTCCACATGAGGAGCACTTGGGAGAAACGGCCGACCCGAAAGCCGGCCATTGTGTCAGGAGGCGCGAACGCCGATCACTTCTTCTTGCCGGCGATGGGCTTGGCCGGCCCCTTGCGGGTGCGCGCATTGGTGTGCGTGCGCTGGCCACGAACCGGCAGGCCACGACGATGGCGCAGGCCGCGGTAGCAGCCGAGGTCCATCAGGCGCTTGATATTCATCGAGACTTCGCGGCGCAGGTCGCCTTCCACGATGTAATCGCGGTCGATGGTCTCGCGGATCTGCAGGACTTCCTGGTCGGTCAGCTGGTTGACCCGGCGCTCTGCCGGAATTCCGACCTTTTCCACGATCTCTTCGGCCTTCTTGGAGCCGATGCCGTGGATGTACTGGAGCGCGATGACGACGCGCTTGTTGGTCGGAATGTTAACGCCTGCGATACGAGCCACGTGTCTCTCCATGTAAACCCGCCACGGCGTGGCGGGTGGGGTCTCCGCGTCCGGTGGAGGCCGGCCCCTGCGAAGAAAATAGAAACACCCGTTACCGGGATGAACAAATCCGCACGCCCTACCCCCGCTTGTGGGAGCAAGCCATGCGGATCGTTAATGATTGTTGGCCGATACCCGCTTTTACGCGGAACGTCAAGCCACTGCGGCCTGAAGCACCTCGGAAATCGCCTCGGAGACCTCGTCGATGGGCTTCATACCGTCGATCTGCTGAAGCTGGCCGCGCTGCTTGTAGAACGGGGCAACAACCGCGGTATCACGGTTATAAGCCTCCAGCCGATGCTTGAAGACCTCCGGATCGTCATCCTTGCGCACCGGCTCCCCCCGCGCCGCCGTCTCCGCGGCACGGGTAATGATTCGATTCACCAGGGCAGACTGATCCACCACCAGCTCGATCACCGCATCGAGCTTGAGGCCCTTCTGCGTCAGCATGGCATCGAGCGCTTCCGCCTGCGCCACGGTGCGCGGAAACCCGTCAAGAATGAAGCCGTTGCGGGCATCCGGCTGGTCCAGCCGCTCGGAAATGATACCGATCACGATATCATCCGACACGAGCTGGCCGGCTTCCATCACGGCTTTCGCCTTCTGGCCGATGGGTGTCCCGGCGGCAACGGCCGCACGAAGCATGTCGCCGGTGGACAGTTGCACAATGCCGTGGCGGGTCACGAGCCGCTGCGACTGGGTTCCCTTGCCGGCGCCCGGAGGCCCGAGCAGAATCAACCTCATTTCCGTCTCCCCCCACGCAACTTGGCCTTCTTGACCAGTCCTTCGTACTGGTGGGCCAAGAGGTGTCCTTGAATCTGCGCCACGGTGTCCATGGTCACGCTCACCACGATCAGCAGCGATGTACCGCCAAAATAGAACGGCACGGCGGCATAGGAAATGAGCAGTTCGGGGAACAGGCAGACGGCCGCGATGTAAGCCGCACCCACCACCGTGATCCGGGTCAGAACATAGTCGATATATTCCGCCGTCCGCTCACCGGGGCGGATCCCCGGAATGAAGCCGCCATGCTTCTTGAGGTTGTCCGCCGTCTCAACCGGCGAGAACACGATCGCGGTGTAGAAGAAGCAGAAGAACACGATCAGAACCACATACAGCAGCATGTAAAGCGGCTGACCGTGGCCCAGAAGGCGGGTCACCGTGTTGAACCATTCCGGACCCGCGCCCTGCGAGAAGCTGCCGATGGTGGCGGGAATCAGCAGAAGGGACGAGGCGAAGATCGGCGGAATCACGCCCGACGTGTTCAGCTTCAGCGGCAGATGCGAGGACTGGCCCTCATACATCCGGTTGCCGACCTGGCGCTTGGGATACTGGATCAGCAGACGCCGCTGCGCCCGCTCCATGAACACGATGAACGCGATCACCAGCACGGCCATCACGAGCACCGCGAGAATCAGCGGCGTGGAGATGGCGCCCTGGCGACCAAGTTCCAGGGTGCGCGCAAACGCGCTCGGAAGCTCCGCCACGATGCCGGCGAAGATGATGAGCGACGTGCCGTTGCCGATGCCGCGCGAGGTGATCTGCTCACCCAGCCACATCAGGAACATGGTGCCGCCAACGAGCGTGATGACGGTGGAGATGCGGAAGAACCAGCCGGGCTCGGCCACGACGCTGCCGGAGCTCTCCAGCCCCACCGCGATGCCATAGGCCTGGAACAGCGCCAGAATCACCGTGAGATAGCGGGTGTACTGGTTGAGCTGCTTGCGCCCGCTCTCGCCTTCCTTCTTCAGCGCTTCGAGCGTCGGGGAGACGCTGGTGAGCAGCTGGATGATGATGGAGGCGGAGATGTAGGGCATGATGTTCAGGGCGAAGATGGCCATGCGCTGCACGGCACCACCCGAGAACATGTTGAACAGGCCGATGATGCCCTGCTGCGCATTGCGGAACACATCCTGCAACGCATCGGGATTGATTCCGGGCAGCGGGATATAGGTCCCGAGCCGATAGACCAGAAGCGCGCCAAGGGTGAACCAAATACGCTTCTTGAGCTCTTCGGCTTTGCCGAGAGCGCCGAAATTCAGGTTCGCTGCGAGTTGTTCCGCCGCCGAGACCATGCCTTGCTCCGCTTGAGCCGCCCGTAAGACGAACGGCCACCATGTATGAGGCGCGAGGGCGCGACGTCAGGTGCGCGCACCGTCCTGTATAGGACGGTCATAACCGCAGGCGGTACGAATTGCCAACACGGCATCGCGCCCGACGCAAGGAACGCCGGACCCGAGAACGGTCACGACGGGAAAACGAAAAAAGGAGGGCGTGCGGACACGCCCTCCCGAACTCAAATCACTGCGCGGCAGCCTCTTCGGCCTTCACAGCAAGCATCACAACAGAGCCACCCGCCTTTTCGACGGCCGCAACTGCGGACTTGGTGGCGTAAGCGACCTCAAGCGACACCTTGGAGGTGAGTTCGCCGGAGCCGAGAACGCGCACGCCATCCTTTGCACGGCGAAGCAGGCCGGCAGCCACCAGAGCGGCCTCCGTCACGGGCTGGGAGGCGTCTAGCTTCCCGGCCTTCACCGCCGCATCGAGGTCGCCGATGGACACTTCGTTGTAATCGAGGCGGAAGATGTTGTGGAAGCCACGCTTCGGCAGACGCCGATGCAGCGGCATCTGGCCACCCTCGAACCCCTTGATGGCGACGCCGGTGCGGGCCTTCTGACCCTTCACGCCGCGTCCACCCGTCTTGCCCTTGCCGGAGCCGATGCCCCGTCCCACGCGCATGCGCTTCTTGCGTGCGCCGGGATTGTCCCTGATCTCGTCGAGCTTCATCGCGATGCTCCTCAGTCCACGACGCGGACGAGATGAGCGACCTTCGCGATCATCCCGCGCACCGCTGGCGTGTCCTGCAGGGTCGAACGGCGATGACGCTTGTTCAGCCCGAGGCCCACGAGGGTTGCTTCCTGGTCAGCCGGACGGCGGATCGGAGAACCGATCTGCTCGACGGTGACGGTTTTCAGTTCAGACGCCATATCGCGCTCCTATCTGCCAGAGCCCGATCAATCCGTCGCTTCCGCGTCTTCGACGCGGCGGCGGGACTGGAGCTGAGAGACCTTCAGGCCGCGGCGGGCGGCCACGGAACGCGGGCTGTCCTGGTTCTTCAGGGCATCGAACGTCGCACGCACCATGTTGTACGGGTTGGAAGACCCGAACGACTTGGCGACCACGTCGTGCATGCCGAGCGTCTCGAAGACGGCGCGCATCGGGCCGCCGGCGATGATGCCCGTACCGGCCGGAGCCGCACGCAGGATCACCTTGCCGGCACCATGATGGCCGTGCACGTCATGATGAAGGGTCCGGCCTTCCCGCAGCGGCACACGGATGAGGGCGCGCTTCGCGCTCTCGGTGGCCTTGCGGATCGCCTCGGGCACTTCACGGGCCTTGCCATGGCCGAAGCCGACACGACCCTTCTGGTCACCAACCACCACCAGGGCAGCGAAGCCGAACCGACGGCCACCCTTCACCACCTTGGCAACGCGGTTGATGTGGACAAGCTTGTCCACGAACGTATTGTCGCGGTCCTCACGCTCGCCGCGGTTATCCCTGTCACGGGCCATTTCGCTCGTCCTTCGCGTCAGAACTCGAGGCCGCCCTCGCGGGCACCCTCGGCGAGCGCCTTGACGCGCCCATGATAGATGTAAGCGCCACGATCGAACACGACCGCGGTCACGCCCTTCGCCGCAGCCCGCTCCGCCACCAGCTTGCCGATGGCCTTGGCGGCATCGGTGTCAGCGCCGGTCTTGAGAGAGCCGCGCAGGTCCTTTTCGAGGCTCGAGGCGGAGACCAGGGTCTCACCCTTCGAATCGTCGATAACCTGAGCGTAGATATGCTTCGAGGTGCGGTGCACCGACAGGCGCGGACGCCCGTTGGATGCAGTGCGAATAGCACGGCGCACCTTGGCCTTGCGGCGCGCCAGCGCCTCCAGATCCTTAGCCATGGTCCGCCTCCGTCACTTCTTCTTGCCTTCCTTGCGGAAGATGAATTCGCCTGCGTACTTGACGCCCTTGCCCTTGTAGGGTTCGGGGCCACGGAACTCGCGGATCTCGGCGGCGACCTGCCCCACCTTCTGCTTGTCCATGCCCGTCACCACGAGTTCCGTGGGCTTCGGGGCCACGATCTGGATCCCTTCGGGGATCGCATAGATCACGTCATGGCTGTAGCCGAGGGAGAGATTGAGGTTCTTGCCGGCAACGGCGGCCTTGTAGCCGACGCCCGTGATCTCGAGCTTCTTCTCGAAGCCCTTGGTCACGCCTTCCACCAGGTTGGCGACCAGCGTGCGGGACATGCCCCACATCGCACGGTGCCGATTGGTTTCACCACGCATGGAAACCTTCAGTTCCGAACCCGAGAGTTCGGCACCGATCTCGTCCACCAGGGTCACTTCGAGCGCGCCCTTGGGACCCTTAACCTTGACCGTCTGTCCTTCCACGTTGGCGGTCACGCCAGCGGGAATGGCGACGGGATGCTTGCCGATCTTCGACATGTCTTTCTCCGTCGCTCGTCAGAACACAGTGCAGAGCACTTCGCCGCCGACGTTCTTCTCGCGCGCTTCGTGATCGGCCATCACACCCTGGGGGGTGGAGACGATCGCGATGCCGAGGCCGTTCGCGACGCGGGGAAGTGTCTTCACGGATGCATAAACCCGGCGACCGGGCTTGGACACGCGCGAAATCTCGCGGATGACCGGCTGGCCGTCGAAATACTTCAGTTCGACCTCGAACTCGGTCCGGCCATTGCCGTGATCGGTCGTGGTGTAGCCGCGGATGTAGCCTTCGCTGCGGAGGACTTCGAGCAGGCTGGCGCGCAGGCGCGAACCGGGGGTCGAGGTCTTGTCCTTGCGGCGGAGCTGGGCATTGCGGATGCGGGTGATCAGATCGCCGATGGGATCATTAATGGACATCGGACTCTCCTCACCAGCTCGACTTCACCAGGCCCGGAACCAGGCCCTGGGAGCCAAGCTCGCGCAACGCGATACGGCTCATCTTCACCTTGCGGTAGAATGCACGCGGACGGCCGGTGACTTCACACCGGTTACGCACGCGGATCCGCGCCGAATTGCGCGGCATCTCGGCCAGCTTGAGGGTCGCCGCGAAGCGCTCCTCGATCGGCAAAGTCTTATTGTTCACGATCTCCTTCAGACCCGCGCGCTTCGCTGCGAGCTGCTGAGACAGCTTGCGGCGACGCTCGTTGGTCTCGATCGCGCTCTTTTTCGCCATGTCCTGCTCCTGTTCTCCGCGTCTGAGGGCGCTCCCTCACAGCCGGAAAGCATTCCAATTCGTCATTCGCGACGGTCGGAACCGCCGCTTCTACACCGTCACTGGCGGAAGGGGAAGTTGAACGCCTTCAAAAGCGCCCGTGCTTCGTCATCCGTCTGCGCCGTCGTGCACACGATGATGTCCATGCCCCAGATCTGCTCGACCCGGTCATAGTTGATTTCCGGGAACACGATGTGCTCCTTGATGCCCATGGCATAGTTGCCACGGCCATCGAAGCTCTTCGGGTTCAGGCCGCGGAAGTCACGCACGCGCGGCAGCGCCATGGTGACCAGACGGTCCAGAAACTCATACATGCGCGCCTTGCGAAGGGTGACCTTCGCGCCGACCGGCTGGTTCTCGCGCAGCTTGAAGTTCGAGATCGCCTTCCGTGCCCGCGTCAGAACCGGCTTCTGGCCGGCGATGAGCGCGAGGTCCGCAGCAGCGGTCGTCGCCTTCTTGGTGTCGGCAGTGGCTTCGCCAACACCCATGTTGATGACGATCTTTTCGATCGTGGGCACCTGCATGGGGTTCTTGTAACCGAACTGCTCGATCAGCTGCTGGCGCACCACCGTATCATAGTGGGTGCGCAGCCGCGGGGTGTAATTCGCCTCAGCCATCGATCCTCTCCCCGGAACGCTTGGCAACGCGGACCTTGGTTCCGTCTTCCAGCACATCAAAACCGACACGGGTCGGCTTGCCGTCCTTGGGATCGGCGATCGCGATATTCGACAGGTGGATGGGAGCCTCCTTGGAGATGATCCCGCCTTCCTGGTTCGCGGTCTGGCGCTGGTGGCGCTTCACGACATTGACGCCACGGACGAGCGCACGCTCTTCCTTCGGCATCACCTGGATGACCTCGCCGGTGCGACCCTTGTCGCGGCCGATGAGCACGACGACCTTGTCGCCCTTCTTGATCTTGGCAGCCATCACAGCACCTCCGGCGCCAGCGAGATGATCTTCATGTGGTTCTTCGCACGAAGCTCGCGCGGAACCGGTCCGAAGATACGGGTGCCGACCGGCTCCTTCTGGTTGTTGATCAGCACGGCCGCATTGCGGTCGAACCGGATCACCGAACCATCAACCCGACGGATGTCCTTGGCCGTGCGAACCACGACCGCCTTCATCACATCGCCCTTTTTCACACGGCCGCGCGGAATAGCTTCCTTGACCGACACCACAATGATGTCGCCCACATGAGCATACTTCCGCTTCGATCCGCCCAGCACCTTGATGCACATGACGCGACGCGCGCCGGAATTGTCCGCCACGTCGAGATTGGTCTGCATCTGGATCATGACGCACCTGCTCTCGTCATCCAGCGCCGCCGGAAACCGGCATTGCCCGTTCACATTGCCCATGCCCGCTCATCGGAACATGGGGTCTACGCCGCGACACGGTCTCCACTCGCCCTCGCTTGGCGGGCGACGGACCCTGTGTCGGAGCGATTCGCCTCAGACCTCTACCCGCTTATCACCCTGGACCACAATCCAGTTTTTCAGCTTCGAGATCGGACGGTGCTCTTCAATCCACACCGTATCACCCACGTGATAGACATTGCCTTCATCGTGGGCATGATACTTCTTGGACCGACGCACCGTCTTTTTCAGCAGCGGGTGGGTAAAGCGACGCTCGACCCGCACCACCACCGTCTTGTCCTGCTTGTCGCTCACCACGACGCCTTGGAGCACGCGCTTCGGCATCGCTCACCCTCACTTAGCCTTGGCGGCGTCGCCGCTCTTGGAATTCTGCACGGTGCGGATCCGCGCGATATCGCGACGAATCTGCCGGTTCCGTGCCGTGTTCTCCAGCTGACCCGTCGCCTTCTGGAAGCGCAGGTTGAACTGTTCCTTCTTCAGCTTCAGCAGCTCGTCGGTGAGCTGATCTGCGCTGAGGGCGCGAATATCTTCGGCCTTCATGATCCTTACCTCACTCGGCGATGCGCTGGATGAAGCGCGTCTTGATGGGCAGCTTGGCGGCAGCCAGCGTCAGGGCTTCACGGGCGATATCGACGCTCACGCCATCGATCTCGAACATGATGCGGCCCGGCTTGACCTTGGCAGCCCAGTATTCAGGTGCACCCTTGCCCTTGCCCATACGGACTTCAGTGGGCTTGGCGGACACCGGAACGTCAGGGAACACGCGGATCCACACACGACCGGCACGCTTCATGTGACGGGTGAGAGCGCGGCGCGCAGCCTCGATCTGGCGGGCGGTGACGCGCTCCGGCTCCATGGCCTTCAGGCCAAATTCGCCGAAGCTGAGATCCGTACCGCCCTTCGCGACGCCATGAATGCGTCCCTTGAACTGCTTGCGGAACTTAGTGCGCTTGGGTTGCAGCATGGCTTATCTGCTTTCTTCTCATTCACCCGTCACGCGGCGTCGCGATCGCGACCATGGTCACGATCGCCACGCTCACGGCGGGGCGGACGTCCGCTCGGGCCATCACTCTCGGCCAGGCGCTTGTCCTGGGCCATGGGATCGTGCTCGAGAATCTCGCCCTTGAAGATCCAGACCTTCACACCGCAGGTGCCATAGGTCGTGAAAGCGGTGGCGGTCCCGTAGTCCACGTCCGCACGCAGGGTGTGCAGCGGAACGCGACCTTCGCGGTACCATTCCAGGCGCGCGATTTCCGCTCCGCCGAGACGGCCGGAGCAGTTGATGCGGATGCCTTCGGCACCGAGACGCATCGCGGACTGCACCGCGCGCTTCATGGCGCGACGGAATGCCACACGACGCTCAAGCTGCTGGGCGATCGACTCGGCCACGAGGCGGGCATCGATTTCCGGCTTGCGGATCTCGACGATGTTGATGAACACCTCGGACTTCGTCATCTCGGCAACCTGCCTGCGCAGCTTGTCGATGTCGGCACCCTTCTTGCCGATCACCACGCCCGGACGAGCCGAGTGGATGGTGACGCGGCACTTCTTGTGCGGACGCTCGATGACCACCTTGGACACCGCCGCCTGCTTCAGCTGCTTCATCAGCCGGGTGCGGATGCGGATGTCCTCGTGAAGCAGACGGCCATATTCGCCCTTGTTGGCGAACCAGCGGCTGTCCCACGTGCGGTTGATGCCGAGCCGAAGCCCGACCGGATTGACCTTCTGACCCATCAGGCCCGCTCCTCGACTTCCCGCACCACGATCGTGATGTGGGCGAAGGGCTTCTCGATGCGCGAGGCGCGACCACGCGCCCGCGGAGAAAACCGCTTCATCACTAGTCCCTTGCCCACGTGGGCTTCCGCGACGACCAGGTCGTCGACGTCGAGCTCGTGGTTGTTCTCGGCGTTCGCGATCGCGCTCTCGAGGCACTTCTTCACGTCGCGGGCAATCCGCTTACGGGAGAATTCGAGATCCGCGAGTGCGGTCGCCACCTTCTTGCCGCGGATCAGGCCCGCGACGAGATTGAGCTTCTGGGGCGACACACGCAGATTGCGGAGGACCGCCTTCGCTTCATTGTCCGCGAGCGCGCGCGGCTTTGCCTGCTTACTCATGGCCGATCACCGCCGCTTCGACTTCTTGTCGGCCGCGTGCCCGTAATAGGTACGCGTCGGCGCGAACTCGCCGAACTTATGGCCGACCATGTCCTCGGAGACATGCACCGGGACATGCTTCTGTCCGTTGTACACGCCGAAATTAAGGCCCACAAAATGCGGGAGGATCGTGGAGCGGCGGCTCCAGATCTTGATCGTCTCGCTGCGGCCCGAAGCGCGCGACGCGTCTGCCTTCTTCAGCAGATAGCCGTCAACGAACGGGCCCTTCCAAATCGCTCTTGACATCAGTCAGGCCCTCACTTCTTCCGCTTGTGGCGGCTCGTGACAATGAACTTGTCCGTCGCCTTGTTGCTGCGGGTCTTCTTGCCCTTCGTGGGGAAGCCCCACGGAGTGACGGGATGACGACCGCCCGAGGTGCGGCCTTCGCCGCCGCCATGCGGGTGATCCACCGGGTTCATGGTCACGCCGCGGTTATGCGGCTTGCGGCCGAGCCAGCGAGACCGCCCCGCCTTGCCCAGCGAGATGTTCATGTGATCGGGGTTCGAGACCGCGCCGACCGTGGCGTAGCAGGCACCATGCACGAGGCGCTGCTCACCCGAATTCAGGCGCAGGATCACATAACCCTGGTCACGGCCCACGATCTGGGCGTACGCACCGGCCGAGCGGGCGATCTGGCCACCCTTGCCGATCTTCATCTCCACATTGTGGACGATGGTGCCGACCGGGAGGCTGGACAGCGGACCGGCATTGCCGGGCTTCACGTCCACCTGGGCGCCCGCGATCACCGCATCGCCAACGGCAAGCCGCTGCGGTGCGAGGATGTAGGCAAGCTCGCCGTCCTCATACTTGATGAGGGCGATGAACGCAGACCGGTTGGGATCATACTCGATCCGCTCCACGACCGCAGACATATCGCGCTTGGTGCGCTTGAAGTCCACGATGCGGTACGTCTGCTTGTGGCCGCCGCCACGGAACCGCACGGTGATGCGGCCCATATTGTTGCGTCCGCCCGAGGAGCTCTTGCCCTCGGTCAGGGTCTTGACCGGCTTGCCCTTGTAGAGGCCGGACCGATCGACGATCACGAGCTGGCGGAGGCTCGGCGTGACCGGCTTGAAATGCTTCAGCGCCATGGTCTTGGCTCCCGTCTCTCGCTCACAGACCGGTCGTGATGTCGATGGTCTGGCCCGCTTCGAGGGTCACGACCGCCTTCTTCACGTCCGACTGCACACCCTTGCGGCCCTTGAAGATCTTCACCTTGCCCTTGCGGACGAGAGTGTTGACGCTCTTCACCTTCACGTCGAACAGCCGCTCCACCGCTTCCTTGATCTGGGGCTTGGTGGCCGTGCGGGCGACGTTGAAGACGACCTGGTTGAATTCGCTCGCCGCCGTCGCCTTCTCGGTGATGACGGGAGACACGATCACGTCGTAATGACGCGCCTCGATGTTCGGCTGCGGGCTCATTTGAAGCGCGCCTCCAGCGCGTCCACGGCGGCTCTGGTCAGGACCAGGGTATCGCGCCGAAGAATGTCATAAACGTTGATGCCCTGGATCGGCAGAACGTCCACGAAAGGCAGGTTCCGGGCGGCCATGGCCACATTGACCTCGACCTCGGAGCCATCCACCACCAGCACGGAGGCGATGCCCAGCTTCTCGAACCGATCCTTGAGCGCCTTCGTCTTGGGATCGTCGAGCGACACCTTGTCGAGGACGACAATCCGCTCGGCCTTCGCCTTGGACGACAGCGCGTGCTTCAGTGCCAGGGCGCGCACCTTCTTCGGCAGCTCGATGGCGTGCGAACGCACCACCGGACCGAAGGCGCGACCGCCGCCACGAAACTGAGGAGCCGAGGCTGCGCCATGACGCGCATTACCCGTGCCCTTCTGCTTGTACATCTTCTTGGACGTCCGGTTGATCTCCGAACGACCCTTGGTCCGATGCGTGCCGGCCTGGCGGCGCGAAAGCTGCCAGGTCACGCAACGGTGCAGGATATCCGCGCGCGGCTCGAGACCGAAGATCTCGTCCGAGAGCGTGACGGAGCCGGCGTCGGCTCCATCGAGCGTCTTGACGGTGAGTTCCATCACGCGCCCTCCTCGTTGGTGGCTTCCACAGCCGCGCCATTGCCCTCGCGCAGCTTGAAGGCGCCGGGCTTGGGAGCCTCGGTCGGCAGCGCCTTCTTCACGGCGTCGCGCACCATGATCCAGCCGCCGGCATGACCGGGGACGGCGCCTTCGACGGCGATCAGGCCGCGCTCGACGTCCGTCATCACCACCTTGAGATTCTGGGTGGTCACGGTCACATCGCCCATGTGACCCGGCATCTTCTTGTTCTTGAAGGTCTTGCCGGGATCCTGGCGACCACCGGTCGAACCGATGGAGCGGTGGGAGATCGACACGCCGTGAGAGGCGCGCAGACCACCGAAATTGTGCCGCTTCATGCCGCCGGCGAAGCCCTTACCGATCGTCGTGCCGGTAACATCGACGAACTGGCCCACAACGAAGTGGTCAGCCGTGATTTCGGCACCGACGGGGATCAGGTCCGCCTCGGCGACGCGGAACTCGGCCATCTTGCGCTTGGGCTCGACTTCGGCCCTCGCGAAGTTGCCGCGCTCGGCGCGCGTCACATTCTTCGGCTTGCGGCGGCCAGCTCCAAGCTGGAGCGCCACATAACCATTCTTTTCGAGCGTGCGGTGGGCAACCACCTGGCAGCTCTCAACTTTCAGCACCGTGACCGGAACATGCTCACCTGCATCCGTAAAGATGCGGGTCATGCCGACCTTCTGGGCGATGACGCCTGACCGCATGGTCGTGTCTCCTCGCCTCACGTCAGAGCTTGATTTCGACGTCGACGCCAGCGGCGAGGTCGAGCTTCATCAGCGCGTCCACGGTCTGGGGAGTCGGATCGACGATATCGAGCAACCGCTTGTGAGTACGCATCTCAAACTGCTCGCGCGACTTCTTGTCGATGTGCGGAGAGCGATTGACGGTGAACTTCTCGATCCGCGTCGGCAGCGGAATCGGGCCGCGCACCTGCGCGCCCGTGCGCTTGGCCGTGGCAACAATCTCGCGCGTTGACGCGTCGAGAATGCGGTGATCGAACGCCTTGAGGCGGATCCGGATGTTCTGGCCGTTCATGGCTCTGTGGCTCCAACAAAAAGAGGCGCGCGGGCGGCCCACGCGCCCCGTTTCATTATTTCATTCACTCGATGATGGAGGCGACGACGCCGGCGCCGACGGTGCGGCCACCTTCACGGATGGCGAAGCGCAGCTTCTCCTCCATGGCGATCGGAACGATCA
>NCCY01000311.1:3021-6502 GCA_002279855.1 Rhizobiales bacterium 12-68-15 | reverse complement strand
AGCATGCCGAGTTCGGCACCCACCGCCTTGGAGGCGCTGTAGTCGAGATTCTTCGCGAAGAAGCCGTAGCCCTTCATGATCGGGATGGATTCGAAGGGTTCCCAGGTGACGATGGCGTCCACTTCACCCTTCTCAAGCGCCGCGTCGAAATTGGCGCCGCCACCCTGGATGTTGATGGCCTGGAAGGAGTTGTAGGGAATGCCCTTCTCCGTCAGCGTCGCGGCGAACTGGAACCACACCGCCGAGCCCGGCGCGATGGCGATCTTCTTGCCCTTGATGTCGTCCCAGCTGTCCAGCTTCACGCCATTGCGGCCGATGACATATTTCGGCGAGGAGCCGATGCCCATGATGCCGACGAGGCTGCTCGAGCCGGCGGCGAGGGTGATGGGCAGGTCGGCGGGGCCGACGGCGGCGATGTCCAGCGAGCCGGCCTGAAGCGCGGTGCGGGCGTCCGCATAGCGGGCGAACTCCACCAGCTTCAGGTCCACGCCTTGCGCCTTCAGCTTGTCGGCGATCAGGATCATGGGCGCGAGGTGCGCCACCTTGGGGTAGCCGACCGTCAGGGTCACCGGCGGGTTGAGGGGCGCGGTCTGGGCGAAGGCCGCGGGGGCCACCGCCGCCGCCATGGCAAGGCCGGTGAGACCGGCGAGGAAGTTGCGACGCTGCATATGTTTTTCCAATCCTCTGGTGTTCTTGTGGATCAAACGCGCAGTACGGGAACGCTCTTGTTGGTCTTGAATCTTGTTGGTCTTGACGAGTGTCCTTCCCGGCTCAGGAGCCGGTGAAGACGGGGGGTCTCTTCTCCTTGAAGGCGGCCTGGCCCTCCCGGTAGTCGGCACTGGCGAAGCAGGCGGCGACGAGACGCGCGACAGCCTGCGGGTCGCGCTCGGCCTCCGGGCGGGACAGTTCGGTCAAGGCGCGCTTCGCCGCGATCAGCGTGAGGGGGGCGTTGCCGGCCACCATGTCCAGATAGGCCTCGCATTCCGCCGCGAACGGCTCCGCGTCCCAGACCTGCGCCACCACACCGAGCCGCAGGGCTTCCGCCGCGTCGAGAATGCGGGCGGAGAACAGGATGTCGGCCGCCGCATCCGGCCCGAGCTTGCGGGAGATCAGCGAGACCCCGTCGAGACCATAGCCGAGGCCGAGCCGGGCGGCGGGCACGCGGAAGCGGGCATCGGCGCGGGCGAGGCGGATGTCGCAGGCCAGCGCAAGGCCGAAGCCGCCGCCGAAGCAGATGCCGCGAATGACCGCGATGGTGGGCTTTGCCGCGCCCGCCAGCGCCGCCATGCCGTCCGCCACCGCCTTGTCATAGGCCGCCACCGCCTCGGGGTCCGTGCGCCGGGCGCCGAACTGGGAGATGTCGGCGCCGGCGCAGAAGGCCCTGTCGCCCGCTCCTTCCACGACGATGGCCCGCACGGCGGCATCGTCCACGGCGCGGCCCACCGCCTCCGGCAGGCCGGACCACATCTCGAAGCTCATGGCATTCATGCGCTCGGGCTGTGCGAGCGTGATGCGGGCGAGCGCGCCGCGCACCTCATAATCGAGCCGGCCGCCGCTCATATCACGCCTCCCGCCCGCAGATGCGCGATCTCCGCCGGCGCAAGGCCGATCTCGGCGAGAAGGTCGTCGCCATCCGCCCCCTTGTCCGCAAGCGGGGTCCGGAGCGCGGCGGGAGTGCGAGAGAGACCCACCGGCTGGCCGACAAGCCGCACCTCGCCGAGGCGGGGATGGGTCACGGACTGCGCCACGTTCAGGTGCTGCACCTGCGGGTCCGCGAATACCTCGTCCATGCGGTAGATGGGGCCGGCGGGCACGCCCGCCGCTTCCAGCCGCTCCAGCCAGGAGGCGGAGGTATCGCCCCGGAAGACGGGATCAAGCAGCGCACGCACCGCCTCGCGATGGGCAAAGCGCTGGTCCTGCGTGGCGAAATCGGGATGGTCGGCAAGATCGGTGCGCTGGATGGCCTCGCACAGGCTGCGCCACTGGCCATCGCCGCCGACACCCAGATTGATGAAGCCGTCGGACGTCTCCATCACCCCCATGGGCGTGGAATAGGGATGGTCGTTGCCGGCCTGCCCCGGCACCTGTCCCGTCACGAGATAGCGGGCGGCCTGGAAATCGCACAAGGCGATCTGCGCCTCCAGCAGCGAGGTCTGCACCCACTGCCCCTCGCCCGACACGTCCCGCTCGCGCAGCGCGACGAGGATGCCGACCGCCGCATAAAGGCCGGCGGTGGAATCCGCCACGGCCGCGCCCGCCCGCACCGGCCCCTGGCCGGGAAGGCCGGTGACCCACATCAGCCCGCCCATGCCCTGGGCAATCTGGTCGAACCCCGCCCGCCCGGCATAGGGGCCGTCCTGGCCGAAGCCGGAAATGGAGGCGAGGATGATGCGCGGATTGCGTGCCCGCAGCGCCGCATAATCGATGCCGAGGCGGGTCTTCACGTCCGGCCGGTAGTTCTCGACCACCACATCCGCCGTCTCCACCAGCTTCAGGAACAGCTCCAGGCCTTCCTTGCGCTTCAGGTTGAGGCTGACGGACCTCTTGTTGCGGTGGAGGTTGAGCATGTCGTAGCCGTCGCGGGCGCCGGACATGCCCTCATTGGGATCGACACCGTCGGGAGCCTCGATCTTGATCACGTCCGCGCCGAAATCAGCGAAGACGCGGCAGCAGGTCGGCCCGGCGCGCACGCGCGTCAGGTCCAGGATGCGCAGGTTGGCGAGCGCGGTGGTCACGCGAGACTCTCCTTGAATGCGGAAGCCGGCCGGGCGCGGTGCCAGTCCGTGGCGGACTGGATGCGCCGGGCAAGGGCGATCAGAGCCCGGTCCTGCCCCGGTGCGCCGACAAGCTGCAGCGCCACCGGCATGTGGTTGGCGTCGAGGCCCGCAGGCACCACGACGACGGGCAGGTCGAGACCATTGGCAAAGCGGGTGAAGGCGGACAGGCGGTAGAGCGTGCGTCCGGAAAAGCCGGGCGCGTCGGGGTCGCAGGCGGCAAGGGTGGGGGTGACGCCCGGCATGACCGGAAGCAGCAGGGCGTCGTGCGTCGCAAACAGCGCCTCCACCTGTGCGCGGGCGGCGGCGCATTCGGCGCGGAAAGCGGCGAGCGCCGCATCGGTCAGGGCGGCGCCCTTGGCGAGGCGCGCGGCGAACAGCGGATCGTCCTGCGCGGCGGGAATGGCGGCGAGTTCCCGCGCGCTTTCGCCGGAGAGAAGACCCAGAACCGCGCCATCCACACGCGCGAGGAGCGCCGCAAGCGCCGTCTCCGCGACCGCCAGCCCCATCTGCGAAACTGTGCTGGCCGCTTCAGCGGTGATGCGGGCGACGTCCGGGTCGCAATCCGCCAGAAGATCGGCGGCAAGGCCGATGCGGGTGCCGGCAGGCTGCGGGCGAGGCGCGAAGATTTCGGCGGCGCGCTCCAGCCAGGACGCATCCGAAGCGAGGAAGCCCAGCGTGTCGAGGCTGGGGGCGAGGGCAAAGGT
>NCCY01000311.1:0-2973 GCA_002279855.1 Rhizobiales bacterium 12-68-15 | reverse complement strand
CTGCGGGCGAGGCGCGAAGATTTCGGCGGCGCGCTCCAGCCAGGACGCATCCGAAGCGAGGAAGCCCAGCGTGTCGAGGCTGGGGGCGAGGGCAAAGGTGCCCTCGGCCGGGATGACGCCCCGGCTCGCCTTCCAGGACGAGACGCCGCAGCACTGGGCGGGAATGCGCAGGGAGCCGGCGGTGTCAGAACCGAGCGCCAGCGGCACCGCCCCGGCGGCAACCGCGACGGCGGAGCCGGACGAGGAGCCGCCGCAGATGCGGGCGGCATCCCACGGGTTTTGCGGCCGCGCCCGCCAGCGGCTCGCGCCGGTCGGGTCGAAGGCCAGCGGGCTCATGGTTATGAAGGCGACGCAGCGGCCGCCTGCGACCTCAAGCTGTGCGACCAGAGGCGCGCTGGTGCCGGCCGGGGAAAAGGGAGCGGCAGCAAGACCAAGGCTCGGCGCGTGGCCGGCCACATCCACCATGTCCTTGAGGGCATAGGCGAAGGTGCCGCCCGGCGCGGGTGCAGTCAGGGCCACGAAGGCGTCGAGCCCGGCCGCATCGCGGCACCGCGCCTGCGCCGCGGCCACGGGGGCAACGGCGGCGGGTGAGCGGTTCGATGCCTCCAAAGCGGTCATGCCCTTTTCCTCATCACAAACGAGATTAGGCGCAAGCCTTCACTTCGTGGAATGAGAAAAGAGCGCAGACTGATTTCACATTATGCGAAATCAGTGCCGGCCAGCGCCTTTAGCAGATGATCGGTGGCCCGGGAGGGCGTTTCCCCCTGCCGCACGCACACATCGATCTCGCGCACCGCCCACGGTTCATCGAGATGAACGAGGCGCAGATCGAGCGCGGTCACCAGCGGCCGCAGTGCCGCTTCCGGCAGGATGCCGACGCCCAGCCCCTGGCGGACCATCTGACACATGACCTCGAAACTGCGCACCTGTACCCGCACCTTGAGGTGGCGCCCGAGATCCCGCGCCCGCTCCACCACCAGCCGGTTGACCGCCGTGCCCACTTCCAGCAGCACGAAGTCTTCGTCCATCAGTTCGCGGAACGAAACCGCCGTCCGGTATGCGAGCGGATGCTCCGGCACCAGCACCACCGACAGGCGGTCGCGCGAATAGGGAAAGCTCGAAAGCCCGTCCAGCGCCTGCCCCCGGATGATGACGCCCACATCCGCCTGCTTGCGGGTGACAGCCTCAATGGTGTCGGCACTGGGCCGCTCGTCGAGGTCGATCCGGATATCGGGATGGCTGCGGGCGAAGGCGGCCAGATCCGTGGCGAGCCCCGCCACCAGCGCGGACGAGGAAGCGGAAACCCGCACCGTCCCGCGCGCGCCGGACCTCAGGTCCGATACCGCCGCGACATAGCGGTCGGCGAGATGCAGCACGGATTCGGCATAAGCGAGGGTGGTGAGGCCGGCCGGGGTGGGCTCCACCCCGTGGGGCAGACGGCGCACCAGCGCGAGGCCCGCCTGGTCCTCCAGCAACTTCAGGCGGCGGCTGGCGGCGGAGAGGGCGATATGTGTGCGCTCCGCCGCGCGCGACAGGCTGCGCGTCTCGCAGATGGCGACAAACAGGCGCAAGGACTGGAGATCGTGATGAAGCATCGGCCCGCCCGCAGCCGCCCGGTCGCCTCGCGCCCGTCAGCGGCGCCAGATGGTGCCCGCTTCACACCGCCCCCGCAATCGGCCCGCCGGGGCCGCTCACAGGAACGGCTTGCCGCCGGTGACCGCGATGGTGGTGCCCGAGACATAGCTTGAGCGCGGGTCCGCCAGCATCACATAGGTGGTGGCCAGTTCCGCCGGCTGGCCGGGGCGGCCCATGGGCACGGAACTGCCGAAATCGCGCACCGCCTCCTCCGGCATGGTGGAGGGGATGAGCGGGGTCCAGATCGGCCCCGGCGCCACCGCATTCACCCGGATGCCCTGCTCCGCCAGCAATTGCGCAAGGCCGCCGGTGAGAGTGTGGATGGCGCCCTTGGTGGTCGCATAGGCCAGCAGCGTGGGATTGGGCATGTCGGAATTGATGGAAGCGGTGTTGATGATGCACCCGCCCGGCTTCATGTGCAGCACCGCCGCCTTGGTCAGATAGAACATGGAATGCACGTTCACCGCGAAGGTGTGCGCCCATTCCCGATCGGAAATGTCCGCGATGCTGTCAAAGCTCGCCTGATGGGCCGCGTTGTTGACGAGGATGTCGAGCCCGCCCAGTCCCTCCACCGTCCGCGCCACCAGATCGCGGCAGAAGACGGGATCGGAGACGTCGCCCCGCCCCATCACCACCTTGCGGCCGGCGGCCTCGACGAGGCGCGCGGTCTCACGGGCATCGTCATCCTCTTCCAGGTAGCCGATGCACACGTCCGCCCCCTCGCGGGCAAACGCGATGGCTACGGCCCGGCCGATGCCGCTGTCCGCCCCCGTGATGAGCGCCTTCAACCCCTCAAGGCGCCCGCACCCCTCATAGCTGTCCTCGCCATGGTCGGGTCGCGGCGACATGCGTTCGGTGTAGCCGGGCATGGGCTGCTTCTGGGTGGGCATGGGGGGCGCGGGATAGGAATTCACGGGGATCTCCGGGGGTTCGGGCGACGCGCACGGCGCGGTCATGTTGTCTCGTCAACACGAGGGGGGCCGTGAAGTTCCCCGCCCGAACCATCCGCTTGGCCACCCGCATCGCGGCGGCAGAGGCCTGCGGATGTGAAATCTGATGACATAAAACTCAACCGCAGATCACATCTGCACACGGAACGACCTAAAGTAAAATCATGAATTCGATATAATAATATGTAATATTTTCACTGTCAGCTGGCTGTAATTTATTATCGACATTGTTGTTTCGGCGGACGATCATATCCGCACTCTTTGATGAAAGGATCATCACGATGACCACTCAGGACAGCGTTCAGCTCACCGACGACGAACTGGAAAACGCCAGCGGCGGCGCCGGCCAGTGGACGGCCCCCTCGAAGGGCAACTGGTGGGTCTGGAA
>NCCY01000414.1:497-1014 GCA_002279855.1 Rhizobiales bacterium 12-68-15 | reverse complement strand
CCACCGTGCCGACCGAGCTGATCCAGACCGACGGCGCGGCCCAGCTCGTGCCGGTGGCGGGGACCAGCCTCGTGACCATGGACAATGCCGACCATGCGGTGTTCGTGGACCCTGCCAACGGCGAAACCTATGTGCTGATCTCCGGGCGCTGGTTCAAGGCACCGGGCACGTCCGGCCCGTGGAGCTTCGTGCCCGGCGACCGGCTGCCGGCCGATTTCGCCCGGATTTCGCCCAAGGACCCCAAGGCCAACGCGCTCATTTCCGTGCCCGGTACGCCGCAGGCGAAGGAGGCGGCCATTGCCGCCACCATTCCGCAGATGTCTGTGGTGCCTTCCTCCATGACGGCCACCACCACCTATGACGGCGCGCCGCAATTCGCGCCCATCGCCGGCACGGCGCTGAGCTATGCGGTGAACAGCAGCGAGCCGGTCATTCAGGTGCATGCGGGCGAGAATTACATGGTGTCCAACGGCGTGTGGTTCACCGCGCCTGCGGCCACCGGCCCGTGGCGGGTGGC
>NCCY01000414.1:0-485 GCA_002279855.1 Rhizobiales bacterium 12-68-15 | reverse complement strand
GCGGTGGCGCCGGGCGGAACGGTCGTGTTCGGCACGGGCTATCACTATCCCGGTTATGCCGGTGCGGTCTGGCGCCCGGCGCCGGCCACCTACGGTTTCGGGGCGGGCTTCGCGCTTGGTACCGCCGGCTTCGGCTACGGCTTCTCGCCCGGCTGGGCATGGGGCGCTGGCGTGGGGCCGCATTGGGGCCCGTATGCCGGCGCCACCCCGTTCGGCCGGGGCTGGGGCTTCGCCAATGTGGGCGTTGCCAACATCTATGGCCGCTGGGGTGAGGGCGTGCGGGTGGGCGCGGGCTGGGGCGGTGTCGGCATCGGCGTCTCCGCATGGTCCCATGGTGCGTGGGGCGGCGTCGGGGTCGGCTTCGGCGCGGGCGGGTTCGGCGTGGGCTTTGGTGCCGCCGGCTTCGGCCATGCGTTCGGCGGCTTCAGCGCCTATGGCGGCAGCTACATGCACAACAATTTCAGCAATCACACGACCATCAACAA
>NCCY01000310.1 GCA_002279855.1 Rhizobiales bacterium 12-68-15 | reverse complement strand
TGCGGACGGATCTCCGCCGCCAGCCGGGCCCGGTCCGGGGAATGCAGCCACTCGCGCGCCGCGTCCGCCGATGTGAAGCGCTGGATGATGCTCCAGTCCAAGTGCTCGGGCGGGGAGGGGGGAATGAGTTCGTGCGCGACGAAGCCGGGCCAGCTTCGCAGCCGTTCCACCGCGCGGGCCTGCCAGTGGGCGTAGGTGGCGAAGCTCGGCTCCGCCACCCGCCGCTGAACCACCAGCGCCACGGGGCCGTTCGTCTCAACGGGCATGGCGCTTTTCCTTATGCTGCGCTCTTCTTGTAGAGCCGCTGGCCCATGACCCAGGTCTCGTCCACGGCGCGCTCGTCGCCCACCATCATGATGCCGAAGAGCAGGTTGGCGGCCTCTTCCATGGTCTCCGGCCGCTCGCCCGCAAGGGCGATGGACTGGTGCCATGCCGTGGCAGGCGGACCGCCATTCCAGTCCAAAGCGACGAAGTCCGCCTCCTTGCCCGGTTCGAAATTCCCAATCTTGTCATCGATATAGAGCCCCTCGGCACCGCCGAGCGTGATCGACCAGAAGGCGCGATAGGCGGACAGCTTGTTGCGCTCTGCCTCCGACACGTCCTGCAAGGCAGGGTTCACGCTGCCGTCCAGCAGGGTGTTGTTGCACATGCCGACCTTGTAGGCGTCCTCAAGGACGTTCAGCATGCTGAACCGATTACCACCGCCCATGTCCGTGCCAAACGACATTTTTACGCGGCTGGAGGGGTCGGTGGCGCGGCCGAGGCGGAAGAGGCCGGAGCCGAGGAAGAGGTTGGAGCAGGGGCAGAAGACCACGGCCGCGCCCTTCTGCGACATGCGGCTGAATTCTGCGTTCGACAGCCAGACGCCGTGCCCGCCGGAGAATTTCGGACCGACCAGTCCGTATTTCTCGTAGACGCCGAGATAGTCCGAACAGTCCTCGTGCAGGGAAAGGAGGGTGCGGATCTCGGCCGGATTTTCGGAAATGTGCGTGTTGACCCAGCAGTCGGGGTTCTCTTTCTTCAACTGCTCGCAGCGTTGCATCATCTCCGGGGAGGAACCCATCGCAAAGCGCGGGGTGATGGCATAGAGATTGCGGCCCTGACGGTGCCAGCGCGCGATCAGTTCTGCGCTTTCTCGGTAGAAGTTCTCAGCACTGTCCACGTAATAGTCAGGTGCATTGCGGTCGATGCCGGTGAGCCCCGCGATCACCCGCATGTTGCGGCGGCTGGCCTCCTCGAAGAAGGTCTCGGTCGCCACCTTGTGGGTGGTGGTGAAGGCCTGGCAGGTGGTGGTCCCGGAGGCGAGCAGGGCGTCGAAGAAGCGGCGGGTCCCCTCCTGCGCATAGTCGGGGTCCTTGTACTTCACCTCTTCGGGGAACACCCATTTCTGGAGCCAGGGCAGCAGCTGCTCGCCATAGGCGCCGAGCACGCGGGTCTGCGGCACATGGATGTGACCATCGATGAAGCCGGGGACGATGAGGCGGTCCTTGATGTGGGTGATCTCAAGGCCGGGATAGCGCGGCTCCAGCGCGACGCGCGGGCCTCGATCCTTGATGATGCCGTCCTCGATGACCAGCAGGCCATCCGGCTCGAAGCGGGCGGCTTCCCATTCGCGCCCCACATGCTTCCAGGGATCGTCGACGAAGTCGAAAAGCGCCCCGCTTATGCCGATGAGCGTCATGCGAAAATCCCTGCCAGTGTCAGCGTTTGATCCCCCGGCAGGGTAGGCGTCGGGAGGTCATGTGTACAATCTGCTGTTGCTGAAAACCGACGCCGGCTGCAGACGGGGCCGGCATGCGTCCATGCGGCCACAATCCGCGCTCCATCACGCCGAGATATCAGGCGTGTCATCAACTTTCGTATGGGCTGGAGGTCTCAGACCAACGGCCACTTGCCTCGCCGCTGCAACCGCCTATGTTGCGCCCGCAAATGGCGTCCCGGCAAAGGATGGCGCCGGCAATTGGGACTTCGCCGTCGAGGGGACAACCGATGAATGCTTTGCTCGCGCTCAGCCGGGCGATCGATGCCGTGAACACGCGCATCGGCAGGCTGGTATCCTGGCTGATTGTGGTGGCCGTGCTGGTCTCCGCCACCAACGCCATCATCCGGAAAGTCTTCGATTCCTCGTCGAATTCCTGGCTGGAATTGCAATGGGTCCTGTTCGCGGCGGTGTTCCTGTGCTGCGCGCCATGGACGCTCATCGACAATGAGCATATCCGCATCGACATCGTGAATTCGCGGCTCTCGCGCCGGGTGCGGAACTGGATCGACCTTCTCGGCGGCATCTTCTTCCTGCTGCCCTTCACGGTGGTGATGCTGATCACCGCCTGGCCGTTCTTCCTCAATTCCTATCGAATCAACGAGCAGTCGCTGAATGCCGGCGGCCTGGCACAATGGCCCGCAAAGGCGCTGGTGCCGCTCGGCTTCTTCCTGCTGCTGGTGCAGTGCTTCTCGGAAATCATCAAGCGCGTGGCCATCATGCGCGGGATGATCGAGGACCCCCACGAGGGCACGACCGGCCATGCGGTGCTGGAAGCGGAGGTGGAACGCCTGCTGGCTGACGCACCGAGGATCGACCAAACACCCGGCACCGGCCCGGCCCGCTGAGGAGAAGCATCATGAACCGTTTCTCCCTGCCCAAGGCGCTCGTGCTTGCCTGCGCGGCCTTCGCCCTCGTCCTCCTCTCCTCCGATCTCGCCTTCGCGGCGGAAGGCGGCATCCGCCAGTTCATCGTGCACAACATGGCTCCGATCATGTTCATTGCACTGGTGTTCTTCCTTTTGCTCGGTTACCCCGTCGCCTTCGCGCTGGCGGCCAACGGCCTGATCTTCGGCCTCATCGGCATCGAACTCGGCCTGTTCCGGCCTGACTTCCTTCAGGCGCTGCCGGAGCGCGTCTACGGCACCATGAACAACGAGGTGCTGCTGGCGGTCCCGTTCTTCACCTTCATGGGCCTCATCCTTGAACGGTCCGGCATGGCGGAAGACCTGCTGGATACGATCGGTCAGGTGTTCGGCTCCATCCGGGGCGGGCTTGCCTATGCGGTCATCTTCGTCGGCGCCCTGCTGGCGGCGACCACGGGCGTGGTTGCGGCCTCGGTCATCTCCATGGGCCTCATCTCGCTGCCCATCATGCTGCGCTATGGCTATGACCGGCGCGTCGCCTCCGGCGTCATCGCGGCTTCGGGCACGCTGGCGCAGATCATCCCGCCGTCGCTGGTTCTCATCGTCATGGCGGACCAGCTCAACCGGTCCGTGGGCGACATGTATACCGGGGCGTTCATCCCCGGCCTGCTGCTGAGCTGTCTCTATGCCGGCTATATTTTCCTGGTCTCCACCTTCATCCCCAGCGCGGCACCGGGCCTTCCGCTGGAAGCGCAGACGCTGCGGGACAAGAACCAGAAGCCGCTGCATGCGCGCATCCTCGGCGCCATTGCGGCGGCGGGTTTCGCCTATCTGATCGCCACCGGCAGCCTGCCGGGCCTGACCTCCGGCTTCCTCCCCGG
>NCCY01000309.1 GCA_002279855.1 Rhizobiales bacterium 12-68-15 | reverse complement strand
CCAGGTGAAGGGACAGCCGCTCCGGCTCGTCCACATAGGTAATGGGATCTTCCAGAGTGTCCCCCGCCAGCATCAGTCCGCCCGGCAGAAGCACCACCGTCCCGTCCCGGCTGTGGATATCAACCTGTCGGAAAATCAAGGGGATAGACCCGATGCTTAGGGCCATTTCGCCCTCGAAGGTGCGCGTCGGCAGGACCAGCGGGCAGATCGGCGGATCGCTCGTCTCCAGCACCGCGCGCTTTTCGGCGAGGATCTCCGCCGTCAGCCGGTTGGCGATGATCTCGCAGTCCCCGAACACCGCATTTCCCGCCACATGGTCGTCATGCCAATGGCTTAGCAGCACTTTTATATGTCGAACCCCGCGCGCCTCCAGCGTCTCCCGGATGATGCGGGCATGGGCCAGCGAGATGTGGGTGTCATAGACCAGCGCCTCCGCCCCATCGATCACCGCATAGGAGGCGATCCCGGCCTCATACGCCCCGTCATCGAGCCAGTTGGGCGCAGCCGAGTGCAGGCGGACGCCCGGGACACGACCGTCGTAGAAAGCGAGAATATGCGGATACGGCGCGAGCACACGCATCGTCGCGCCCATGGCCGGACGGGCGGCCGGATCGGAAATCCCGGAACTGTCTTCGGACATGGGCCGATCTCAGGCGGCCGGAAGCGCAGCCTCCGGCCGTGCCGCCACCACCGGAGCGGGCCGACTCTAGCCCACATCCGCCCATGCCGGACGGATCGGCTCCGCTGATGGTTACCGCCTTCTCTTCGCCAAAACCGCGAGCCCGGCCGGTGGGTTACTCGGCGGCTTCCTTGCCGTGGCCGAGCCGGTCGGAGAGGGTCAGGACAAGATCCCGCGCCGCATCCGCGATCACCGTGCCGGGCGGGAAGATGGCCTCGGCGCCAGCGGCCTTCAGCGCGTCATAGTCCTGCGGCGGCACCACGCCGCCAACCACCACCATGATGTCACCCCGCCCTTCCGCCTCCAGCGCCGCCTTCAGCGCCGGAACCAGGGTAAGATGCCCCGCTGCCAGGGAGGAGATCCCCACCACGTGCACGTCGTTTTCCACCGCCTGCCGGGCAGCTTCATCGGGGGTGGCGAAGAGCGGGCCGATGTCCACGTCGAAGCCGAGATCGGCAAAGGCGGAGGCGATGACCTTCTGGCCGCGGTCGTGGCCGTCCTGGCCCACCTTGGCGACGAGAATGCGGGGGCGTCGGCCTTCCGCATGCTCGAACGCCTCCACCATCTTCTGCACCTTGCCCACCTTGTCGGTCATGGCGCCGGCCTCCCGCTTGTAGACGCCTGAAATGGCGCGGATTTCCGCGCGGTGGCGGCCGAATACCTTTTCCAGCGCGTCGGAAATCTCGCCCACGGTCGCCTTGGCGCGGGCGGCGTTCACGGAGAGTTCCAGCAGGTTTGCGCCCTGGCTGGCGCCATTGGTGAGAGCGGTGAGAGCGGCTTC
The DNA here is from genome assembly GCA_002279855.1 of Rhizobiales bacterium 12-68-15. Lineage (GTDB taxonomy): Bacteria > Pseudomonadota > Alphaproteobacteria > Rhizobiales > Xanthobacteraceae > Aquabacter. Next base: position 2,794 of record NCCY01000309.1, on the reverse strand, counting down.
CACGGCGGCGGGATCACGCTCCGCCTTCAGGCGACGGAGCTTCTCGATCTGCGCCGCGCGGACGGCGGTATTGTCCACCTTCAGCACGTCGATGGGCTTTTCGCTCTCGGGCTTGTACTTGTTGACGCCCACCACCGTCTGCGCGCCGCCGTCGATGCGGGCCTGCGTGGTGGCGGCGGCCTCCTCGATGCGCAGCTTCGGGATGCCGGCCTCGATGGCCTTGGCCATGCCGCCCAGCGCCTCCACCTCCTGGATATGCGCCCACGCCTTGGCGGCAAGGTCTGCGGTCAGGCGTTCAACGAAGAAGGAGCCGCCCCACGGGTCGATCTGCCGGGTGGTCGCGCTCTCCTGCTGGAGCAGGATCTGGGTGTTGCGGGCGATGCGGGCGGAAAAGTCCGTCGGCAAAGCCAGCGCCTCGTCCAGCGCATTGGTGTGGAGCGACTGGGTGTGGCCCTGCGTCGCCGCCATGGCCTCGATGGCGGTGCGCATCACATTGTTGAACACGTCCTGCGCGGTGAGGCTCCAGCCCGAGGTCTGGGAATGGGTCCGCAGCGGCAGGGACTTCGGGCTCTTGGCGCCGAGGTCGGTCATCAGGCGGAACCACAGCAGGCGCGCCGCGCGCAGCTTCGCCACCTCCATGAAGAAGTTCATGCCGATGGCCCAGAAGAAGCTGAGGCGCGGCGCGAACACGTCGATGTCCAGCCCCGCCTTGGCTCCGGCGCGCACATATTCGACGCCGTCCGCCAGCGTATAGGCCAGCTCAAGATCCTGCGTCGCTCCCGCTTCCTGCATGTGGTAGCCGGAAATGGAAATGGAGTTGAAGCGCGGCATCTCCTTGGACGTATAGGCGAAGATATCCGAGATGATGCGCATGCTGGGGATGGGCGGATAGATATAGGTGTTCCGCACCATGAATTCTTTGAGAATGTCATTCTGGATCGTGCCCGAAAGCTTGGCATGGGGCACGCCCTGCTCCTCGCCCGCCACGATGAACAGCGCCAGGATCGGCAGCACGGCGCCGTTCATGGTCATGGATACGCTCATCTGGTCCAGCGGAATGCCGGAGAACAGCGTGCGCATGTCGTAAATGCTGTCGATGGCCACTCCGGCCATGCCCACATCGCCCGAGACGCGGGGATGGTCGCTGTCATAGCCACGATGGGTGGCCAGATCGAACGCGACGGACAGGCCCTTCTGCCCCGCCGCGAGGTTGCGGCGGTAGAAGGCGTTGGAATCCTCGGCCGTGGAGAAGCCGGCATATTGCCGGATCGTCCAGGGCTGGTTGGCATACATGGTGGGGTAGGGGCCGCGCAGATAAGGGGCGACGCCGGGATAGGTATCAAGGAAGGGCAGGCCCGCCACATCTTCCGCGCCATAAAGCGCCTTCACCGGAATGCCTTCCGGCGTCATCCAGGGCGCAGCATCGCGCGCGGGCGGCGTGAGGTCCGGCGCGCGCCAGTCGATCTCGGCGAATGCGGGCAAGCGGCTCATGATCCCCATCCTAGCTCAAAATGCACCCGAGGGCGCCCTTGAATTCCATTCCGCGCCCCGGCTGTGCCGGCGCGCCTGTCGTCCGGCTCCGCCGGCCCCTCACATCCCCGAGGCCGCGTGCGCCTTGGTGAGGGTGTCCACCACATCGCCACCCGCAAAGACGAAGCCGGAAACCCCCGCTTCCGTCAGCGCCGCCTCAAGCTCGCCCGGCCGTCCGGCGAGCCACACGGTCGCGCCGGCCTCCTTCAAGGCGGCCGCGGCAGCAGCGCCGTCCGAGGCATAGAGGTCGTCCGAGGCGCACAGGCAGGCGAGCTTCGCCCCGGAGCGGCGGAAGGCGGCCACCATGTCGTCCAGCGCGGAAAAGCCCTCCGGAACCGGGGCTGCGAGCCCGCCCGCCTCGAACGAGAAACACACATGGCATGCCCGCCGCTTCCGCCGCATCGCGCAGAGCCTCGAACGGCTCGGCGAGGCGGTGCGGCACGAGGGCGGTGGGGGAGGCCGGGGGCTCGATGGCCGGGATGGGCGCCAGAACGTCCGGCATCGCCTGTCCCAGCAGGGGGAATTCGGAGGTGCCGGTCAGCGGCTCCTTGCGGGTCGCCACATCCTTCGCGCGGCGCCCGGCGATGGCGGCGATCTCGCCTTGCCACCAGCCGGTCGAGAGGGCGTCTGCAAGCCCGCCCTTGCGTTCGATGGCGCGGAACAGGTCCCATGCGGCGGCGGCGAGACCATCGGTCTGCGTCTCGACGGCGCCCGCACCGGCGGCGGGGTCGGCGACGCGATGGACGTTGGCCTCTTCCAGCAGGATCAACTGGGTGTTGCGGGCAAGGCGCCGGGCGAACGCGTCCGGCAGGCCGAGCGCCTGCGTGAACGGCAGCACCGTGAGGCTGTCCGCGCCGCCGACGCCGGCGGCAAACGCCGCGACGGTGGTGCGCAGGAGGTTCACGAACGGATCGCGCCGGGTCAGCGACCGCCACGCCGTCGTGGCATGGACCCGGACGGCGGAGACGGGCAGGCCAGCCTCCCGCAGCACCGCGCCCCACAGCAGGCGGATGGCGCGGAACTTGGCGATGGTGGCGATCTGGTTCACATCGGCGGTCAGCGCCAGTTCGATGCGCCCCGCCGCGGCCTCCAGCCCCATGCCCGCCGCTTCCAGCGCCCGCAGATAGGCCACTGCCGCCGCCAGAACGGCGGCCAGCTCCTGCGCATCCGAGGCGCCGGCCGCGTGATGCACGGCGCCATCCGCCCGCAGCAGGGGCGAGGTGAAGCCGCGTGCCGCCAGTTCGCCGGCCGTCTCGGCGACGCG
>NCCY01000308.1 GCA_002279855.1 Rhizobiales bacterium 12-68-15 | reverse complement strand
CTTGGTGCCCACCAGCGCATTGGTCAGCGTGGACTTGCCCGCATTGGGCGCGCCGATCAGGGCGACGAAACCGCAACGGGTCGGGCCGGTCGGCGCGGCGGGCGCCGCATGGGGGCCGTCCTCAGCGTCGTCTTCGTCCTCGAAGTCGTCATCATCGTCTTCGGCGTCGCCGTCTTCAGCGTCGTCGCCTTCGGCAGACGCCACGGCTTCGTCGTCCGCCTCGTCGAAATCGTCGTCCGCCTCGGTCCCGGTCTCGGCCGTCTCGATGGCGGTCACGTCCTCGATCTCGTCCCCGGTTTCCGGGCCGGGCTTGCGCCCCGTCTCACCTGCGCTCATGACCCGCTTCCCTCTGCAACACCCTCACGGGCCAGAAAGGCGGCAGCGGCCGCCTTTTGCGCATCCTGTTTCGATCCACCGGCGGACTGGCATCCCTCCAGCCCCGGCAGTTCAACCGCCACGATGAAGCGTGGCGCATGATCCGGCCCGCTGCGCGAGACCTCGCGATAGACCGGCGGCGGCAGGCCACGGGCCTGCGCCCATTCCTGAAGCACGGTCTTGGGGTCCCGCAGCGGGCGGCGCGGCGCTTCCATGCGGCCGCGCCAGAAGCGGTCGACCAGCTTTCGGGCCGCCTCATATCCGCCGTCCAGATAAACCCCCGCCACGACGGATTCCGCGATGTCCGCGAGAATCGCGCGCCGCTTGCGGGCGCCCGACTGGGTTTCGCCATTGCCGAGACGGATGCAGTCGCCGACGCCCATATCTTCTGCGACTTCCGCGCAGGCTTCCTCGCGCACCAGCTCCGCGAGACGGCGGGAGAGTTCTCCCTCCTCCGCCTCGGGAAAGGCCGTGAACAGCATGTCCGAGACGATGCTGCCGAGCACATGGTCGCCGAGGAATTCCAGACGCTGGTAGGAGCGCAGGCGCGGCGCGTTGCCCTTCACGGCGCTGATATGGGTGAGGGCCAGCTCGATCAGATCGCGATCGGCGAAGACATGCCCGATCCGCGCTTCCAGTGCGGGAAGGTCGTCAGCGGGCGTGCTCATCGAACCATCGTGAAGATGCGGGACCAGCGCACCGTCCAGGGCCAGGTCCAGATCTGCCAGGCGGGCGTGTGGTCGTCGATGGAGAAGAAGATGATCTGCGCCTTGCCGATGAGATTGTCATAGGGCACGTAGCCCACCTGACTGAGCACGCGGCTGTCGGCGGAATTGTCACGATTGTCGCCCATCATGAAATAATGCCCGAGCGGCACATTGTAGACCGGCGTGTTGTCGTAGAAGCCGTTGTCGGTCAGATCGAGCGTCTCGTAGGACACGCCGTTGGGCAGCGTCTCGCGGAAGCGCTTCACGGGGACGGTGCGGCCGCTGCCGTCATCCTCCATCACATCAGACAGGCGCTCGCGCTTCACCGGGGTGCCGTTGATGTGCAGGACGCCGTTGATCATCTGGATCGCGTCGCCCGGCATGCCGACCACGCGCTTGATATAGTCGGTCTCGTTGTCCTTCGGCAGCTTGAACACCGCCACGTCGCCGCGCGTCGGCTCCGAGCCCATGATGCGGCCCGAGAATAGGTTCGGCGAGAAGGGGATGGAAAAGCGCGAATAGCCGTAGCTGAACTTGGAGACGAACAGATAGTCGCCGATCAACAGGGTGTCCTTCATGGATCCGGACGGGATGTTGAAGGGCTGGAACAGGAAGGTCCGGATCACCAGCGCGATCAGCAGCGCGTGGACGATCACCTTCACGGTTTCAAGGAAACCGCCTTCCTTCTTCGAATCGCTGGTCGTGGTCATCGGGTGTCCGGTTGATCCCTTGGGGGTCGGCTGTCAGGTCCGCGCGCGCCGCGCAATGGTCCGCTCATCGCGCGCGTCCCTCCGGGCGATGTTGAGCCGGATCGGTCCATGCGGTCCGGCTTCTATAGACGCTTCCCTCTGGCGCGGCAACGCGATGCCGAAGGGGCACTCGCCGTGATGTGATGACGGCCCGCCTGCATCATCCCGGCGCGGGCGTTCAGGGGCGCGTCTTCTCCATCAGCCGGTCCGGATCGGCATCGAAGCAGGCCCGCATGACGCCGACCGCATTCTGGTTGGCGTCGCGATAACTCACCTGCCCGATATGAAACCAGTCGTCGAAGACATGGTGCACCTTCTCGCCCTCATGGCCCGGCACCACGCCGGAGCGGATGGGGGCGGCGCGGAAGGTCGCCTCGTCCATATGCTGGTAGAGCGTCGTCCACATGCGCCCGCCGGTGTCGAGCCCGAGCAGGCGGTCGGTGCCGAAATTGATCTTCGACACCGGAATCCGGTCGAGATCGAACAGCGCATAGCCGGGCCACAGGTACCAGGCGCGGGACCGGCCGTGGCGCTGGACATAGCCGTAGCAGGGCTGTTCCTGAAGGTGCGACAGCAGGTTCGCGGGGCCGAGCGGCACGAGGTCGTGATCCAGCGTCGCGAACCGGCGGACCCCGGCGGGCCGGATGATGTTCCGCAGCACCCAGTTCAGCGCGGTGGCATGGGAGCGGGACGAGAACTTCTTCACCAGCGGCGCGCGCGGCAGGCGGATATAGACCCGGCCCGCCGCCTCGCAGAAGGCGCGGATCTTGGGCGGCGCGGTGGGATCGTCGGAATTGTCGCAGACCACCAGCGGCACATCCGGCATGAAACGGGCCATGGCGTCGGACAGAAGTTCGATGGCCGGCGGCACATTGAAGGCCACGGTGAAGGCAACCAGAGGGGCGTCCATGGCCCGGACCGCCGCCACGGCCCGCGCCTGATCAGGGCTGCGGCGCGCCTGGTGGATGGCGTCCAGCAGCTTGTAACGGAGATGGAAGAGGCTTTGCTGGATGGTGCCGGCAAAAACCGCATCCCGGAAGGTGGTGGACATCAGGTGCCTTCGGAGTGTCGCGCCACGGCCGCCCGGCGCATGCCGGCGCGCCATGCGGGCGCGTCAAATCAACTGTCTTGACCGGCCGGAACAGGGTCCGGCGCGATAACGGGTGCCCCCCGGATCGGCTCGGCGGAGATGATGACATGGGCCGCGCACAGCGGCCCCTCATCGGTCATGCTCAACTCGATGAACGGTTCATAGCCCGGCGGCACCATCGCCTCAAGCCGTGCCGCAGCGCCACCCGTCAGCTTCAGGGTCGGCTTGCCGCTGGGCAGGTTCACCACGCCCATGTCGCGCCAGAACACGCCATGGGACAACCCCGTCCCCAGCGCCTTGGAGCATGCCTCCTTGGCGGCGAAGCGCTTGGCATAGGTTTCGGCGCGGCGCATGCGCCGGTCGGCCTTCGCCCGTTCGAGCGGCGTGAAGACCCGCTCGAGGAAGCGGTCGCCAAACCGCTCGATGGAACGGGCGATGCGCCGGGCGTCGCAAAAATCGGTGCCGAGGCCGAGAATCATGCCACGCGATCCAGCTTGCGGCCACGCGCGATGTGCTCGCGCATGCGGGTGAGAACCGCCGGCAGGCCTTCGAAGATCGCCTCGCCGATGAGGAAATGGCCGATATTGAGTTCCGCGACCTGC
>NCCY01000024.1 GCA_002279855.1 Rhizobiales bacterium 12-68-15 | reverse complement strand
CGCGCGCGCCGTGTCGAAGGCACGGCCATAGGCGGGGTCGATGTCGCGCGCGAGGGAAATGGAGGCGGCGGAGCCGATCTGGCTGAGATACACCATCACCGCCCGCGCCCCCTCCGCCCGCATGGCGGCAAGTTCCACCAGATGCTTGGCGCCCCGTGCGGTGACGCAATCGGGAAATTCCGCACGGCCCGGATCGCGCATCAGGTGCACGTTCTTCACCTCCACATAGCAGGGCGCCCTGCCCTCCTCTTCCAGCAGCAGGTCGATGCGGCTGTTGACGCCATAGCGCACCTCCCGCCGCAGGCTGTCATAGCCGGACAGCGCGGGGATGCGGCCGTCGCGGATTGCCTCCGCCACGAGGCCGTTGGGGTGCATGGTGTTGACGCCCACCGGCTCCGGACCCGCACCGAAGTCCGCCTCCACCACCTCCCAGGAAAAGGCGAGCTTGCGCCCCGGCCCCGCCGCCGGCCGCAGCCAGGCGCGGGCGCCCGGCGCCATCAGGCCGGTCATGGCGCCGGAATTCGCCACATGGGCGGTCACGGGCGTCCCGTCCTCCAGCAGCATGTCCGCGAGGAAGCGCTTGTAGCGGCGCACGAGACGGGCCGGCACCAGCGGCACGGGGAAGCGCATCAGGCCCGGCTGTCGCTGCGGCCGGCGAGGCAGAACAGCGTCTGCGTGGCGGTGGCGCAATGGGTGCGCGTACCGTCCGCGTCGGCGAACACATCCACCTTGACGATGGTGAGCGTGCGGCCCGAGCGCACCACCTCGCCCACCGCCACCAGCCGCTCGCCCCGGCCCGGCGCCATGATGTTGATCTTGTATTCGACGGTGAGCACGGTGGAATCCGCCGGAAACAGCGTATAGGCGGCGTATCCGCCCGCCGTGTCGGCAATGGCGCCCACCGCGCCGCCGTGGAAATAGCCGACCTGCTGGGTCACGCTTTCCACATAGGGGAGTTCCACTTCCACCCGCCCCGGCGCCACCACGCCCATGCGCGCGCCCATCAGCGTCATGAAGGGCTGGCGCGCGAAGCTGGCGCGCACGCGGCGTTCGAAATCGGGATCTTGCGGGAGCGCCGCTGAAGCGGAGGCGGGAGCATGGGTCGTCATGCTCCGCATAGAGCCGCAAGCGCCCGGCGGAGGCAACCCCGCCGGGCTGTCGCACCCGGCGGTCCATGCCGGCCGGAAGGCGCCGGCGCTATTGCACGAAGCGGTTGCGCAGTGTGCCCAGCCCCTCGATGGAGACCTCGATCTCGTTGGCCGGCTCCTTCATGGTGCCGACGCCGAGCGAGGTGCCGCAGGCGATGAGGTCGCCGGGCAGCAGCGTCATGTCGCGCGAGAGCAGGGCCACCAGCCGGTGGGGCGGGAAGATCATGTCGCCGATGGCGTAGTTCTGCCGCTCCGCGCCGTTCAGGACCGTGCGCACATGGGCGCCCGCCGGAGGCGGCTCGGTGGAGATGGCGGGGCCGAACGGGCCATAGGCATCGAACCCCTTCGCGCGCGCCCACTGGGGAAAGGTCGGGTCCTTGTTCAGGATGTCTGCGGCGGTGATGTCGTTGACGATGGTGTAGCCGAAGATGAAGTCGCCGGCCTCGTCCTCGCTGATGTTGGAGGCGGTCTTGCCGATGACGATGCCCAGCTCCCCCTCATAGACCGTCTTGCCCGCATAAGCCGATGGCCGGTGGACGGTGGCGCCGGGGGCGGCGGCGGTGGTCGGCGCCTTCAGCAGATAGAGCGGCTCGGCCGGCTCGGCGACGCCGAGCTTCGCCGCAAGCGCGTGGAAATTGTTCCACAGCGCGATGATCTTGGACGGGCGGCAGGGGGCATCGAGCTGCACCTGTGCGAGCGGGAGCGACGCGCCGGTGGGCGATGCCCCCGCGAACATGCAGCCCTCGTGAACCCGGATCTCGTCTGCGTCCAGGATGCCGAATCCGGACGTGTCCCCGCTGGTGAAGCGGACCCAATTGGCCATGGTCTCCTCCCGGCGGCAGGCCGCCGGCGAGGCGGCTACCGCTTGTTCTGAAGCGACGATAGAAGCTCGCGGTGGCGACGCTCCTCATTGTCTGAATTGACCACCATGACGGCCCAGATGGCCGCCGGCAGCCAGCCGATGAGCGTGATCTGGAGGATCAGGCAGAGGATGCCCTGGAAAATCCGTCCCCTCAGCATGAGGGCGAGCCAGGGCAGAAGGACCGCAACGGCGAACATCATCTCTCGTGTCTCCAGATCTCCCGCTTCCGCAGGGATAAGCGAGACACATATGGGGGCCGTGCGGAAAAATGGGAGGGGCGCACGCGATCCGAGGGGGGCTGTGCCCGCTTCCCCGTCGCTCCTGAGGTGGCCCGTCGCAGGACGAGGGCCGGAAGACCGGCCGAAACCGGGGGCGGCGAACCGCCCCCGGAAACGCTCACATCATCACACCGCGCGGGCGGCGTGCATTTCCTTGATCTGGTCGGCGCTGTAGCCCAGCTCCGCCAGAACCTCGTCGGTGTGCTCGCCGAGCAGCGGCGAACCGGTGACCTCGACCGACATGTCCGAGAACTTGATCGGGCTGCCGACGGTCAGGTACTTGCCGCGCTCCTTGTGATCCACCTCGACGATGGTGCCGGAGGCGCGCAGGGACGGATCCTCGGCGATCTCCTTCATGGTGAGCACCGGCGCGCAGGGGATGTCGAACTTGCGCAGGATGTCCACCGCCTCGAACTTGGTCTTGTCCGAGAGCCACTCCTCGATGATGCCGAAGATCTCGAAGATCTTGTCCTGGCGGGCGAGCGCGGTGTTGTAGGCCGGATCGTCGATCCACTCCTCACGGCCGAGCGCGCGGCAGATGGGCGCCCAGGCATGGCCCTGGATGGTGAAGTAGATGTAGGCGTTGGGATCGGTCTCCCAGCCCTTGCACTTCAGCACCCAGCCCGGCTGGCCGCCGCCGCCCGCATTGCCGCCGCGCGGCACCACGTCGGAGAACTCACCGTGCGGGTACTGGGGGTATTCCTCCAGATAGCCCACGCGGTCGAGGCGCTGCTGGTCGCGCAGCTTGACGCGGCAGAGATTGATGACCGCATCCTGCATGGAGACGGCGACCTTCTGGCCCTGGCCGGTCTTGTTGCGCTGGTGCAGCGCGGTGAGGATGCCGATGGCAAGGTGCATGCCGGTGTTGCTGTCGCCGAGCGCAGCGGCCGAGACGGTGGGGGGGCCGTCCCAGAAGCCGGTGGTGGAGGCGGCGCCACCGGCGCACTGCGCCACGTTCTCGTAGACCTTCAGGTCTTCATAATGGTGGCCGTCCGAGAAGCCCTTCACCGAGGCGACGATCATGCCGGGGTTCAGAGACTTGATGTGCTCCCAGGTGAAGCCCATGCGGTCGAGCGCGCCGGGGCCGAAATTCTCCACCAGCACATCGCTTTCCTTGATGAGCTTGGTGAGCACTTCCTTGCCGGCCGCCGTCTTGGTGTCCAGCGTGAGGGAGCGCTTGTTGGAGTTCAGCATGGTGAAATAGAGCGCGTCCGCATTGGAAATGTCGCGGAGCTGCGAGCGGGTCACGTCGCCGGAACCAGGACGCTCAACCTTGATCACATCGGCGCCGAACCAGGCGAGAAGCTGGGTGCAGGCAGGACCGGCCTGGACGTGGGTGAAGTCGATAATCTTGATACCTTCCAACGGCTTCGTCATTTTCTCTTCCCTTTCAGAGCTTTGACCTGTTTCCTCCCGGTGCGGTGCCGTGGCGCCGTTCCGGACGATTTCACCCCTCGGCAGTCCGGGTTGCGGCCGTTCGGCCCCCGCGCCGGGGGAATTCCTCAGCCGGCCCCTTCGGCCTTCCGGGCCTCCAGTTCCTTGATGCGCTTGTGAAGCGCGCGCTCCTGTTCCCAGCGCGCGGTCTCGTCGCGCACCACGGCGACGATGGAGTGGGGCTGATCGCCACCGCCGCTGAGAAGCGCGACGGTGAAGGCGATGGACATGGCGCGGCCGTCCTTGTGCACGGCGGGCACGCGCAGCAGCTGCGTGCCATAGCGGGTTTCGCCGGTCCGCATGGTCTCGTGATAGCCGTCCCAATGGCGCTTGCGCAGGCGCTCGGGAATGATGATGTCCAGCGACTGGCCCATGGCCTCGTCGGGGGTAAAGCCGAACATGCGCTCCGCTGCGGGATTCCACAGCGTGATGGCGCCGTCCGCCCCGGAGACGATCACCGCGTCGCCGATCGCATGCACCAGTTCACTCGTGTCGATCGCCATTGGGCCTTCTCTAGCTTAGCAAGGACTGCCGGTTCGTCTGTTCGGCCGCGCGGAGCCTGTGGCCCCGCGCCGCCCCGTTGCCGGCGGAGGGCCTCAGGCCCGTGCCGCCGCGTCTCTCATTCCGCCGCGATCTGCACCGGAACCCCGAGGGCACCGGTCATCCTGAGGGCGGAGATGCGGGCCTCGTCGAAGCCCAGCACGTCGGACAGGATTTCCTCCGTGTGCTCGCCAAGCAGCGGCGAGCGCTGCACGGGCACGTCATTTTCCGAGAGCTTGATGGGATTTCCGACGGTCACATAGGTGCCCCGCACCGGATGCTCCACCTCCACCAGCGTGCCGGTGTCATAGAGCGAGCGCTCCTCCGCGATCTCCTTCATGGAAAGGATGGGGCCGCAGGGAATGTCGTATTTGTTGAGGATCTCCATGGCCTCGAACTTGTCGTGCGCCATGGTCCACGCCTCGATGCGGGTGAAGATCTCGTTGAGGTGCGGCAGGCGCGCGGCCGCCGTCGCATAGCCGGGATCGGTCTTCCAGCCGGGCTCGCCGATCACGTCGCAGATGCGCTCCCAGACCGGCGCCTGGGTAATGAAATAGATGTAGGCATTGGGGTCCTGCTCCCAGCCCTTGCACTTCAGGATGCGACCGGGCTGGCCGCCGCCGGAATCGTTGCCGGCGCGGGGCACGGCATCGCCGAACGGCACGCCTTCGCCGAACTGGCTGTATTCCCGGAGCGGCCCGTGGGCGAGACGCTGCTGGTCGCGCATCTTGACCCGGCAGAGATTGAGCACGGCATCCTGCATCGCCGCCAGAACCTTCTGGCCGCGCCCGGTCTGCTCGCGCTGGTACAGCGCGGTGACGATGCCGAGGGCGAGATGCAGGCCCGTGCCGCTGTCGCCGATCTGCGCGCCGGTCACCATCGGAAGGCCGTCGCGGAAGCCGGTGGTGGAGGCCGCGCCGCCCGCGCACTGGGCGACATTCTCATAGACCTTGCAATTCTCGAACGGGCCGGCGCCGAACCCCTTCACGGAGGCGAGGATCAGCCGGGGATTGAGCTCCTGAAGCCGCTCCCAGGTGAAGCCCATGCGGTCCAGCGCGCCGGGGGCGAAATTCTCCACCAGCACGTCGCACACCTTCACCAGATCCTCCAGAAGGCGCTTGCCTTCGGCGTTCTTGGTGTCGAGCGTGATGGAGCGCTTGTTGGAGTTCAGCATGGTGAAATAGAGGCTGTCCGCATTGGGGACGTCGCGCAGTTGCGTGCGCGTCACGTCGCCCTCGCCGGGACGCTCCACCTTGATCACATCCGCGCCGAACCAGGCCAGCAGTTGCGTGCAGGTGGGACCCGACTGGACATGGGTGAAGTCCAGAATCCGAACACCGTCTAAAGCCTTGCCCATAAGAGCCTCGTTTCCTCTTGGCACGCGCTTGAAGCGGCGTTTGTTCTTGTTTTCATCCCCTTGGATCAAGAGGCAGGGCCGGGGTCCTGCCTCGGGGCTATGGCCCTCGCCGCCGCGTGGGGCGGACGGCGCAAGCTCATGGATGCCGCTGGCGCGGCATCACTTGCGCTTGACGACGCTCTGCGGGTTCAGATTGCCGATGCGTCCGCTCTCGGTGCCGGCGGCGGGGTCGATCACCGCATTGATGAGGGTCGGCTTGCCGCTGTCCATGGCTTCGTCCACGGCGCGCTTCAGCTCGTCCGGGGTCGTCACATTGACGCCGACGCCGCCGAAGGCCTCCATCATCTTGTCGTAGCGGCTGTCCTTCACGAACACCGTGGTGCCGGGGTCGCGCCCGGTCGGGTCGGTGTCGAGGCCACGATAGATGCCGTTATTGTTGAAGATGACGATGCAGACCGGCAGGTTGTAGCGGCAGATCGTCTCCACCTCCATGCCGGAGAAGCCGAAGGCGCTGTCGCCTTCCACCGCCAGCACCGGCTTGCCGGTCTCGATGGCGGCGGCGATGGCGAAGCCCATGCCGATGCCCATCACGCCCCAGGTGCCCACGTCCAGGCGCTTGCGCGGCTGGTACATGTCGATGATGCCGCGGGCGAGGTCGAGCGTGTTGGCGCCCTCGTTCACCAGGATGGCGTCGGGCCGCTCCTTGATGACCGTGCGCAGCGCGCCGAGCGCCCCGTGGAAGTCCATGGGGGCGGAATTCTTCATCAGGCGCGGCGCCATCTTGGCGATGTTCTCGTCGCGCTTGGTGTTGATGGTCTTGACCCAGTCCGCCGGGGGCGCCTGCCAGGAGCCGTCGATGCCGGCCAGCAGCGCGGACACGACCGAACCGATGTCGCCCACCAGCGGCGCGGCGATCTCCACGTTCGAGTCCATTTCCTTGGGCTCGATGTCGATCTGGATGAACTGCTTGGGCGCATCGCCCCAGGTCTTGCCCTTGCCGTGGGAGAGCAGCCAGTTGAGGCGGGCGCCCACCAGCACCACCACGTCGGAATCCTTCAGCGCCGTGGAGCGCGCGGCGCCGGCGGACTGGGGATGGGTATCCGGCAGCAGGCCCTTGGCCATGCTCATGGGCAGGAAGGGAATGCCGCTCTTTTCCACGAACTCGCGGATGGTGTCGTCGGCCTGGGCATAGGCAGCGCCCTTGCCGAGGATGATGAGGGGACGCTTGGCGCCCTTCAGCACGTCGAGCGCGCGCTTCACCGCATCCGGGCCGGGGATCTGGGCCGGAGCGGGATCGATCACCTTCACCAGCGACTTCGCGCCGGCCTCGGCATCCATCACCTGCGAGAACAGCTTGGCGGGCAGGTCGAGATAGACGCCGCCGGGACGGCCGGAGACCGCCGCGCGGATGGCGCGGGCGACACCGATGCCGATGTCCGCCGCATGCAGCACGCGGAACGCCGCCTTGCAGAGCGGCTTGGCGATGGCGAGCTGGTCCATCTCCTCATAGTCGCCCTGCTGCAGGTCGACGATCTCGCGCTCGGACGAGCCGGAGATGAGGATCATCGGGAAGCAGTTGGTGGTGGCGTTGGCGAGCGCGGTCAGGCCGTTCAGGAAGCCCGGCGCCGAAACGGTGAGACACACGCCCGGCTTCTTGGTGAGGAAGCCGGCGATGGCCGCCGCATTGCCGGCATTCTGCTCGTGGCGGAAGGAGACGACGCGGATGCCCTCGGCCTGCGCCATGCGGCCGAGATCGGTGATCGGGATGCCCGGAACGCCGTAGATGGTCTCGATGCCGTTCAGCTTGAGCGCATCGATGACCAGATGGAAGCCATCGGTCAGTTCCTGCTCAGGCGCCGTATCGATGCTGTGTGCTGCTAGTGCCGACATTCCGTTCTCTCCCGGAAAAACCTTCGTTCTTGGGTTCGGTGGGGTCCCGCCTCGCCTCGGGGCTATTCGGGAAAGACCCCGTGCTTCTCCACATGGGCCGCAAGGCCCATCGTGTGCTCCCGCACGAGCCGCTCGGAGAGGTCTCCGTCGCCGGCGCCCAGCGCCTCGATGATGGCGGTGTGCTCGCGCATGGACGTTTCGGAGCGCTTCTCCTGCCGCACGGACACCGCGCGGATGGCCCGCATGTGCAGGAACAGGTTCTCGGTCATGTCCACGATGAGCTTGCAGCCGCCCATGCGGATGATGGCCTGGTGGAAGGCGATGTTGGCCTTCGAATATTCGTTCATGAGCTCGGCCGGCGGGTCCTTCTCGAACTCGTCGAACAGCCGCCGCAGCCCGCGAATGTCGCCCGCCGTGGCGCGCGAGGCCGCAAGGCGCGCGGCCATGCCCTCCAGCGCGGCCCACACGGTGATCATCTCGGTGATCTGGCGCTTGGTCTTGCGCACCACGAAGATGCCCCGGCGCGGCACGGAGCGCACGAAGCCCTCCTGCTCCAGCACCGTCATGGCTTCGCGGATGGGGGTGCGGGACACGCCGAGATCCTCGGAGAGCTGGCGCTCGTCCAGCCGGAACTCGGTGGTCGAGCCGTAAATGTCCATTTCGGTGATGGCGCGCTTCAGCGCGTCATAGGCCAGCATGCGCAGGCTTGAGCTAGCGCCGAGCGGCTCGACATTCAGCTTCGGTGTGTCTGCGACCTGGTGCACCGGATGTTTCCTTCCCACTGGCCGGCCTTCTGTCGGGCTCATGCCGTCGGTGAAATACTGTGTACTGTATGCTAGGGCGCGACGCAATCCCCGTCACTCGGCGGCAGCCGGGCGCGGACCGCCCATCAGGCGCTCCTTGACCTTGCTGATCAGCGGCCAGAACAGCATCACCAGCGCAAGGGTGCAGATGGAGCCGACCAGCGGGTTGGACCAGAAGATGCCCATGTTACCCTGGCTGACCAGCATGGCCTGCCGGAAGGAGCTTTCGGCCATGTCGCCCAGAACCAGGGCGAGAACCAACGGCGCCAGCGGGTAGTCCAGCTTCTTGAAGAGGTAGCCGATGACACCGAAGATCAGCATGACCGCGATGTCGAAGCCCGCATTGTGCACCGTGTAGGCACCCACCGCGCAGATCACCAGGATGATGGGCGCGATGACGCTGAACGGGATGCGCAGGATCGCGGCGAACAGCGGGACTGTGGTGAGAACCACCAGCAGGCCGGCGATGTTGCCGAGATAGATGGAGGCGATGAGGCCCCACACGAAGTCCTTCTGCTCCACGAACAGCAGCGGGCCGGGCTGGAGACCCCAGATCAGCAGGCCGCCCAGCAGCACCGCCGCGGTGGGCGAGCCGGGAATACCGAGCGTGAGCATGGGCAGCAGCGCCGAGGTGCCCGCCGCATGGGCGGCCACTTCCGGCATCACGACGCCTTCCAGCTCGCCCTTGCCGAAATTCTTCCCGTTCTTGGAGAAGCGCTTGGCGAGGCCGTAGCTCATGAAGGACGCCGGGGTGGCGCCGCCGGGGGTGATGCCCATCCAGCAGCCGACCGCCGCAGAGCGCAGCATGCCGACCCAGTACTTGGGCAGCTGCGCCCAGGTCTGGAACACGACGCGCGCATTGATCTTGGCGCTCTTGCCCTTGAAGGCGAGGCCTTCTTCCATGGTGAGCAGGATTTCGCCGACCCCGAACAGGCCGATGACCGCCACCAGGAAGTCGAAGCCGCGCAGCAGCTCCATGTTGCCGAAGGTCATGCGCAGCTGACCCGTCACGGTGTCGATGCCCACCGCCGCCAGCGCGAAGCCCAGCGTCATGGCCGCGAGCACCTTGAACGGCGATTCGCGCCCCATGCCCACGAAGGAGCAGAAGGTGAGCAGATAGACCGCGAAGAATTCGGCGGGGCCAAACTGGAGCGCGAACTTGGCGATCACCGGCGCGAGGAAGGTGATCAGCAGCACAGCGATGAAGGCGCCGATGAAGGAGCCGGTGAAGGCTCCCGTCAGCGCTTCGCCCGCCCGCCCCTTCTGGGCCATGGGATGCCCGTCGAAGGTGGTCGCCACCGACCAGGGCTCGCCGGGAATGTTGAACAGGACGGACGTGATGGCGCCGCCGAACAGCGCTCCCCAATAGATGGAGGAGAGCATGATGATCGCCGAGACCGGCGACATGGAGAAGGTGAGCGGCAGCAGGATGGCGACGCCGTTGGCGCCCCCGAGGCCCGGCAGCACGCCGATGAGAACGCCCAGTGCGATGCCGACGAACATGTAGACAATGTTCATCGGGTCGCCGAGGACGCCGAACCCTCCGATAAGTGACGAAAGTGCTTCCAAGGTTTCCTCCCCAGGTCCCGGCCATCTGCGGGCGGGCATGCGGGTGACGTTTCAGGTCTCGCCCCGCTTCGGCGGCGCGCCGGAGGCGCGACGGGAGCAGGATCTCATTGTGACAAGCAGCGCCGCGAAGGCGCGGTCAGTAGCCGAGTGCGGTCTCGATCGGACCCTTGGGAAGGGGCACGAGGAACCAGATCTCGAACATCACGAACAGAACGAGCGGCACGCCGATCGCCACCGGCAGGATGGTCTTGACGGGGTATTTTCCCAGCCACCACATGAAGAAGGCGATGAAGATCATCGACGACAGATAGAGGCCGAGGAAGTTGATCAGCACGACATAGACAATTGTCGGCACCAGCACCTTGAGCACCGAGCCAAGCTGTTCGCGATCCACGAAATTGGAGCGGTCGGGCGTCTTGGAGAAGATGTTCGTCGCCAGCGTGCCGACGCTGGAGAGAAACATGATGAGCCCCACATAGAAGGGGAAGTATCCGGCTTCGGGACCATCGGAGGCCCAGCGGGCGCCGATGCGCCAGCTGTCCGCCATCACGAGCGCCGCGACGCCCATGAAGACAAGAGCCACGATGATGTCCATCGTCCGTGTGGAAACAGTATGTTCTGAAGAGTCGGATTCGGTTGCCATGACGGGCGTCCTGTCGAACGACGTTGGAATCTGTGGTCCGGCCGCGTACCCGGCCGGCAAGCCTTGGGCGTTGCCGGAGCGGCTACGCGCTCCGGCTGGCTGCTGCGGCGCCCCGTGGAGGCGCGGATGAGAAAGGGTGCGGGCTACACCCTCGCGGTTCCCGCAGCCGCAGGGGCGGACAGGCGGGAAACGGGGCGGTGCACCGGCATCACGTTCAGGCGCGGCGGCGGGAAACCCGCCGGCGGGGCAGCCGGCCGGAGCGGCCGTCCCGCGCCCTGTCCGACCAGCCGGCAATCACTCGGGTGATTGCCGTACCGATACCTTCACCACCAGCGAGCGTCACCGACGATCGCTGGTGGTCATCGCCGGTCACTTGGCGATGAAGCCGGCCTTTTCCATCAGCGAGCGATGGGTATCCGCCGCCTTGCCGAGCCACGCCTTGTATTCGGCGCCCGTCAGCATGGTGGTGTTGAAGGCGCCCTTTTCCATGAAATCCTTCCATTCGGGGGTTTCACGGACCTTCTTGAACAGATCGATATAGTAATCGACCTGATCCTGAGTCACGCGGGGCGCCATGAAGATGCCGCGCAGCATCAGATACTCGATATCCAGGCCACCGGACTTGCAGGTGGGGATGTCCGACCAGGACTTTCCGCCGGCGATCGGCTCCTTGTAGGTCAGCTTCTGGGTATCGAACACGCAGAGCGGCTTGAGCTCGCCCGCCCGCCACTGCGACACGGCCTCGATCGGGTTGTTCACCGAGGAGGTGATGTGGCCACCGACAAGCTGCGCCGCCACGTCTCCGCCGCCCTTGTAGGGCACATAGATGAACTTGGCGCCGGTCGACTGCTCGATGGCGGCGGTGATGATCTGGTCTTCCTGCTTGGAGCCGGTGCCACCCATCTTGAACGATTCACCGGCCGGCGCCGCCTTGAGCGCCGCCAGATAGCCCTTCACGTCGTCATAGGGCGCCTTGGCATTCACCCACAGGATGAACTCGTCCAGAGCCAGCATGGCGACAGGGGTGAGGTCGTCCCACTTGAATGGAACCCCGGTCGCCAGGGGCGTGGTGAAAAGGTTTGAAAGAGTAATGATGATCTTGTGGGGGTTCCCGACAGAAGACTTCATGTCCAGGAAGCCTTCAGCCCCCGCGCCGCCGGACTTGTTGATGACGACGAGGGACTGCTTCATCAGACTGTGCTTCTGGATGATGCCCTGAAGCACGCGCGCCATCTGGTCCGCACCACCACCGGTTCCGGCCGGGACGATGAACTCGACATTCTTGGTGGGCTCCCACGCCCACGCCGGCGCGGAGAAGGCTGCCAGCGCAGCACATACCACTCCCAGCCGCTTGATTGACTTGGCAAAAGCCGAATGCATCTCGTTTTCCTCCCGGGGTCGCCCGCCTTCTTGTGAGGCGGATGCTTGGCGTAACCTCATGGAACTCTTTATTTTTTGCCATCCTTTTTGCCGGATGGACTTAGAAAGAGTATATTGTATGTCAACGCGACGCAACGGAAAACAGCGCTTTGAATTCAGTGGGCTGAATACATTTTTCTTGTATGTGGCATAAATTATTTCAGCGTTTTCTATGGATGTCGAGTGTGCAGCGCGTTCGTTTTCATCCCGCAAAGCAAGAAAGCGGCGCTGCCACAATGTGGCCACGCTTCCTCTTTCCGCCATAAGATGCCGGGCCTCAATTACTTGCGGGCATTGTGCACTCGCAACACGGAGCGCCGCGAAACTGCGGCGCATCCACCCCTGTGGGCCGGCTGGCGGGGCATTCCGGGCCCGGTGCCTCAGCGATAGGCCGCAAAATCCGGCGGCAGGCCTTCGTCGGCCCCCGAATAAAGCCGGGTCATCTGCTCCGCGGCCGCCACGATCCGCCGGCCCAGCCGCTGCACCCGGTCATCGCTCATGCGCACCGAAGGCCCCGAGACCGACACGGCGCCGATGGGCTCGCGCCATTCATTGAAGATCGCGGCCGCGACCGCCCGCATGCCCGAGGTGTTCTCCTCGTCATCCATCCCGAAGCCCCGCTCGATGGTGGCGGCGAGGTCATCCACCAGTTCGCGCTCGGAGCGGTGGGTGCGCACGGTGAAGGGCTCGTAGCGGATCTGCGCAAGGCACGCGCCCCGAAAGGACGGGCTGGCAGCGGCGAGAATGGCCTTGCCGGCCGCCGAGGCATGGAGCGGCATGCGGGCGCCGAGGCGGAAGAAGGCCCGCACCGGGGCATGGCACTCGGCCTGCCCCACCACGACCAGCTCGTTG
This sequence comes from Rhizobiales bacterium 12-68-15, assembly GCA_002279855.1. GTDB lineage: Bacteria > Pseudomonadota > Alphaproteobacteria > Rhizobiales > Xanthobacteraceae > Aquabacter. The sequence continues at coordinate 14,641 of NCCY01000024.1, read as the reverse complement.
CCGTCGAACATGGCGAGGTTCACGGTCTCGTCGGTCTCGTGCAGCAGCCTGCGAATCACCGGCCGGCCAACATCGGGCAGCTTGCGGATGCGCAGATAGGCGGCGCCGATCCGGAACAGGCCGAGCCCAACGGTCCAGAGGCCATTCTCGCTGTCATGATTGACCAGTTGCCGCTTCTGGAGGGTCGCCAGCAGGCGGTGCGCCGTGGAGGCGGGCAGTTCCGCCGTCTTGGCGATGTCGCTGAGGCTCATGCCGTCGGCTTCCGCCAGAATCCGCAACAGGCCGATGGCGCGGTCGAGGGACTGAACCTCACCGCCATCCGCCGCCGAAGGGGGACGCCCGCGACGGCGCGGGGTTATGACCTGATCCTCCATCCAACCCTCCCCGGCCGCCCTTCGTTCATGGGGCCGTGCCGGCGCGCACAGAAGGCGTCATTTCCGGGCGCAGGGCAAGTTGGACGCGGCGCGCAAGCGGGTGCGCGCCGGCTGCGGCAATTTTCCGTATTACGGAAATTCATCTCATAAATAAGATGAGCCTCGGGAAAGCGGGACGGACGCATGTCCGCCCATCTGGCATACATTATACGCCATCAATGATACGGGAGATACGCCATGAAGGTGTGCATATATGGCGCGGGGGCCATCGGGGGTTACCTCGGCGTTCAGCTGGCCCAGGCGGGCGCGGAAGTCAGTCTCGTGGCGCGCGGCGCGCACCTGGAGGCCATGAAGCAGAACGGCGTGAAGCTGCTGATCGACGGCGAGGAGCGCGTGGCCCGCGTGCGCGCCACGGACGATCCGAACGAGCTCGGCCCGCAGGATTATGTGTTCATCGCCCTGAAGGCCCATTCCGTGCCCTCCATCGTCGAGCGCATGCGCCCGCTGCTGGGCAACGACACCAGCGTTGTGACCGCCGTGAACGGCGTACCCTACTGGTATTTCTACAAGCATGGCGGCGCGCTTGAGGGCCGGACGCTGGAGAGCATCGATCCCGGCGCGCGGCAGTGGGACGTGCTGCGCCCCGAGCGCGCCATCGGCTGCATCGTCTATCCGGCGACCGAAGTGGTGGCGCCCGGCGTCATCCAGCATGTCTATGGCGACAAGTTCCCCATCGGCGAGCCGTCCGGCGAGGTCACGCCCCGCGTGGAGCGCCTCAGCGCCCTGATGGAGGCCGCCAATCTGCGCGCGCCGGTGCTCAAGAACATCCGCGACGAGATGTGGCTGAGCTGTGGGGCAATCTCTGCTTCAACCCGATCAGCGCCCTCACCCATGCCACCCTCGACGTGATCGCCTCCGATCCCGACACCCGCGCCGTCGCCCGCGCCATGATGGGCGAGGCGGAGACCATTGCCCGCCGGCTGGGCGTGAACTTCCGCGTGGATGTGGAGCGCCGCATCAATGGCGCGGGCGCCGTGGGCGCGCACAAGACCTCCATGTTGCAGGATCTGGAGCGCGACCGCCCCATGGAGATCGACCCGCTGGTGACGGCGGTGCAGGAAATGGGACGCCTGCTCGATGTGCCCACCCCGACCCTCGACACGGTGCTGGCCCTGGTGCGCCAGCGCGCCGCCATGGCGGGACAGGGCGGGCACCTCGCCACCCCGCCGCTGACGGCCGCCGGTCTTGCCGGCTCGCACGCGCGGCACTGAGCGTTCACCCGAAACGCAAGAAGCCCGCGCGGGTCACCCCTGCGCGGGCTTCTTCATGGTCTCTTACAGGAGGGCGGCGCACATCCGGCGCCGCGTCCCCTCACTCCGCGATGGCCGCCGCGATGGAGGCGGTCGCCGCCACATCGCCGGTGGACAGGGCCACACCTGCGAACGCATAGCCGAAAACCAGGGTGGCGAAGACCGCAATGCGCTTCAACATCCGACGTCTCTTCATCCAGACATGTGGGCCGTGCACCGACGTGCAATTAAGGCACGGTGCGCCACGGAGGTTCCCAAAAGGTTAAAACGACAGCGCCCGGAAAGCCGAATCCCTGACACCGTTTCGGCAGGGTTAATGCGCGAGGTCGGGCTTCAGTTCCACGCGGCGAGAGGTCGCTGGAAAATAAGGTTGCCAAACTCGCATTGCAGCGCATTAAGCCGTTCGCGGTCGCAAAACTGGACAGGGTGCCACCCTCCGTCTATCGGGAACAACCTCCCCCGGAAATGAACGCGCCTCATGCTCCGCAAGCTGTACGACTGGGTTCTCGCCTATTCCTCGCGCCCCTCCGCCCCCTGGGCGCTGGCCTTCGTCTCCTTCGCGGAAAGCTCGGTCTTCCCCATCCCGCCGGATGTGCTCCAGGTGCCCATGACGCTCGCGCGTCCGGAGAAAGCCTGGACCTATGCTCTCATCGCCACACTCGCCTCCGTGGCGGGCGGCCTGGTGGGCTATGCCATCGGTGCGCTGCTCTATGACAGCGTCGGCCTGTTCCTGATCAATCTCTACGGCTACGGCTCCAAGGTGGAGACCTTCCGGCATGCCTATGCCCAATACGGCCACTGGGTCATTCTGCTGAAGGGGCTCACCCCCATCCCCTACAAGCTGGTGACCATCACCTCGGGCTTTGCCGACTACAACCTGTTCTGGTTCGTGGTGCTCTCGCTCATCACGCGGGGCGCGCGCTTCTTCATCCTCGCGGCGATCCTGAACTATTTCGGCCCGGCGGCGCGCGAGTTCATCGAGAAGCGCCTCGGCCTCGTCACCATCGGCCTGTTCGCGGTGATCGTGGTGGGGCTGGTCGCGGCGCTCTATCTGTTCTGAGGCGCGCCCCGGCGAAGGGAAGGGGCCGCGCCGATGTCGCGGCATGCTCAAACGTGATCCCGTGGCCAATCAAAGTGACAACGCGCGCGGCGCAATTACCGACCCCGTTCATTCCAGATTAGTGATCGGGATCGGTCAGCTTTTCATCACCCACGTCGTTCCACTTGCCCTCGAGCGGGCTTCGCCAGCGCGACATGATGTGCTCCGCGCTGGCCAAGGCTTCCTTTAGTGCCGCATCGGGAAAGGAGGAGTACACCTCCCGTACGGCCTCGCTGCCGCCGTTCAACTCCACGAGGCGGTCAACATATCGCGCCCTTTCAGAAAGGCCGCCTGAAATCTCCTCGCCCGCGTCGATCGCAGTACCGTCTTCCGACCAGACAGCGGCCAGCCGCCCCCGCGCAGCAATCTCCCGAGCCGCTGAGCCTTCGAGCTCAAGCGCACGAACGAGCGTCTCGTCCGAGAAGGCCTCGTATCTCTTCCGTGCGGCCGGACGGCCCCCGTTGAGAGCGACCAGCCGTTCGATGAGTTGCTTACGTCTTGGGGCGTTCATCTTGCCCATTGCCCAGCCATGCCCCTAGATGATTATCTATCAATGTGCCCTTCCCGCACTTCAGCACAAGCCCACGCTGCGAAGAAGGTAGGGCAAGCGACAACAAAAGCCCCGCGAACCGCCCGGTTCGCGGGGCTTTTTGTTGGAAGAAGAAGGGTGTTCAGCGCGGCAGGGTGGTGGCGCCCATGAGGTCGCGGTCGATGGCGTGGGCGGCCTGCCGCCCTTCGCGGATCGCCCAGACCACCAGCGACTGGCCGCGCCGCATGTCGCCGGCCGCATAGAGGCGCGGAACCGAGGTCGCATAGGCCTCTTCGTCCGCCTGCACATTGCCACGGCGGTCGAGGGAGACGCCGCTCTCGGCCAGCATGCCCTCCACCACGGGATGGGCAAAGCCGATGGCGAGGAACACCAGATCCGCGCGCAGCACGAACTCGGTGCCCGGCATGGGCTGGCGCTTGGCATCCACGCGGGCGCACTTCACGCCGGTCACCCGGCCGTTGCGGCCCTCGATGCCCAGCGTGGCGCAGGCGAATTCACGCTCGGCGCCCTCGGCCTGCGAGGACGAGGTGCGGAACTTGGTGGGCCAGAACGGCCACACCGCCATCTTGTCCTCCTTCATGGGGGGGACGGGACGGATATCGAGCTGGGTCACCGAGAGGGCGCCCTGGCGGAACGCGGTGCCCACGCAGTCGGACGCGGTGTCGCCACCGCCCACCACCACCACATGCTTGCCGGCCGCAAGAATCGGCAGGTCGCGGTTCACGTCCTCCCCGCCCACGCGGCGGTTCTGCTGGACGAGATAGGGCATGGCGAAATGCACGCCTTCCATCTCCTGGCCCGGCAGGCCCGGATCGCGCGGGGCCTCGGAGCCGCCGGCCATCAGCACCGCATCGTGCCGGCCGAGCAGGTCTTCCATGGTGGTGGTGACGCCCACATTGACCCCGTAATGGAAGACGACGCCCTCACCTTCCATCTGCTTCACGCGACGGTCGATGTGGTGCTTCTCCATCTTGAAGTCGGGAATGCCGTAGCGCAGCAGGCCACCGGCCTTGGGCTCGCGCTCATAGACGTGCACGTCATGGCCGGCACGGGCGAGCTGCTGGGCGGCGGCCATGCCGGCGGGGCCGGAGCCGACCACGGCCACGCTCTTCCCGGTGCGCACCTGCGCGGGCTCGGGCTTGATCCAGCCCATCTTCCACGCCTTGTCGGCGATGGACTGCTCCACCGTCTTGATGGTGACGGGCATGTCTTCCAGATTCAGCGTGCAGGCTTCCTCGCACGGGGCGGGACAGACGCGGCCGGTGAATTCCGGGAAATTGTTGGTGGAGTGCAGGTTCTGCGCCGCCTGCTCCCAGTCGTCCTGATAGACGAGGTCGTTCCAGTCCGGGATCTGGTTGTGGATCGGGCAGCCGGTGGGGCCATGGCAGAAGGGGATGCCGCAATCCATGCAGCGCGCGGCCTGGTTGGCCACCTCGCTGTCCGGCAGGGGCAAGGTGAACTCACGGAAATGCCGAATGCGGTCGGAGGCGGGCTGATACTTCTGCTCCCGCCGGTCGATCTCAAGAAACCCGGTGACCTTTCCCATACCCACTCCTCCGGAGCGCGTCGCACGGCTGCGCCACCTGCTCCCTTACAAGAATTGTTCCAGCTTGGGGACTCTGGATTTGAGCCGCCCGCTTAAGCCCACGCCCGCTTGCGGGCGAGGGATGGGAGGGGGTCGCGCGGCGGCGGAACGGCAGGTGTTCATAAGAACAATCCCAACCGTGCGCCGGGCCGGACCCCTCCCCGACCTCTCCCGCAGCGGGAGAGGGGGAAGCGTTGCGAGCCCGCTTACTCGGCCGCCTGGAGGCCGCGCAGTTTCTCCATCTCGCGAAGGGCGCGCCGGTACTCGACCGGCATCACCTTGACGAACTTGCCGCGATAATCGGCCCAGTTGTCGAGGATCTGCTGCGCCCGCGCGGAGCCGGTGAAGTGCAGGTGCTTGGCGATGAGCTGGTGCAGGCGCTCCTCGTCGTGGCGGGACATGTCGCCCTGCACGTCGATGCGGCCCTTGAACTCCAGGTCGCCGCCATGGTGGTGGAGGCGCTCCAGAAGATCCTCCTCCTCCTCCACGGGCTCGATATCGACCATGGAGAGGTTGCACCTCTTGGCGAAGCTGCGGTCCTCGTCCAGCACATAGGCCACGCCGCCCGACATGCCCGCCGCGAAGTTCCGCCCCGTGGGGCCGATCACCACGACGATGCCGCCGGTCATGTATTCGCAGCCATGGTCGCCGGTGCCTTCAACGACGGCGATTGCGCCGGAATTGCGCACCGCGAAGCGCTCGCCCGCCACGCCATGGAAGAAGCATTCCCCCTCGATGGCGCCGTACATGACGGTGTTGCCGACGATGATGGAGTTCTCCGGCACGATGGCGCTGTGGGACGGCGGCCGCACGATGATGCGCCCCCCGGACAGGCCCTTGCCCACATAGTCGTTCGCCTCGCCGACGAGGTTCAGCGTCACGCCCGCCGCGAGGAAGGCGCCGAACGCCTGGCCCGCCGTGCCGGTGAGGTGCACCTCGATGGTGTCGTCGGGCAGTCCGGCCCCGCCATAGCGCTTGGCCACCTGCCCGGAGAGCATGGCGCCCACCGAGCGGTCCACGGAGCGGATGGGGCTTTCGATCACCACCTTCTCGCCCCGCTCCAGCGCCGGCGCCGCCTTCGCGATCAGGGTGCGGTCGAGCACCTTGTCGATGGGGTGGTTCTGGCGCTCGGTGTTGTAGATGGCCACATCCGCCGGCACGTCGGGCCGCGAGAAGATGCGCGAGAAGTCGAGCCCCTGCGCCTTCCAGTGATTGATGGCCTTCTCCTGGTCGAGATAGTCGGAGCGGCCGATGATCTCGTTGAGCGTGCGCACGCCCATGGCGGCCATCATCTCGCGCACTTCCTCGGCGACGAAGAAGAAGTAGTTGATGACGTGCTCGGGCGTGCCCTTGAAGCGCTTGCGCAACACGGGGTCCTGCGTCGCCACGCCCACCGGGCAGGTGTTCAGGTGGCACTTGCGCATCATGATGCAGCCGGCCGCGATCAGCGGCGCGGTGGAGAAGCCGAACTCGTCCGCGCCGAGCAGCGCGCCGATGATGACGTCGCGGCCCGTGCGCAGGCCGCCATCCACCTGAAGCGCGATGCGGCCGCGCAGGCGGTTGGCCACCAGCGTCTGCTGGGTTTCGGCAAGGCCCATTTCCCACGGCGAGCCCGCATGCTTCAGCGAGGTCAGCGGGGACGCGCCCGTGCCGCCCTCGAAGCCGGAAATGGTGATGTGGTCCGCGCGCGCCTTGGCAACGCCCGCCGCGACCGTGCCCACGCCGACCTCGGACACGAGCTTCACCGACACGTCCGCGTCGGGATTGACGTTTTTCAGGTCATAGATGAGCTGTGCCAGATCCTCGATGGAATAGATGTCGTGGTGCGGCGGCGGCGAGATGAGGCCGACGCCCGGCGTGGAATGCCGCACCTTGGCGATGACCGCATCCACCTTGTGTCCGGGCAGCTGGCCGCCTTCGCCGGGCTTGGCGCCCTGCGCGACCTTGATCTGCATCATGTCGGAATTGACCAGATATTCCGCCGTGACACCGAACCGGCCCGAAGCCACCTGCTTGATGGCGGAGCGCATGCTGTCGCCATTGGCCATGGGCTTGAAGCGCTCGGGCTCCTCGCCGCCCTCGCCGGTGTTCGACTTGCCGCCGATCCGGTTCATGGCGATGGCGAGCGTGGTGTGCGCCTCGCGCGAGATGGAGCCGAACGACATGGCGCCGGTGACGAAGCGCTTCACGATGTCGGTGGCGGGCTCCACCTCCGAGAGGTCCACCGGCGCGCGGCCGATCTCGGCTGCGTCCTTGATGCGGAACAGCGCCCGCACGGTCAGCAGGTTTTCCGGCGCATCCATCATCTGGGCATAGGCCCGGTAGCGGTCCTGCGCGTTGCCGCGCACCGCATGCTGGAGCAGGGAGACGCTGTCCGGCGTCCAGGCGTGGGTCTCGCCACGGATGCGATAGGCATATTCACCGCCCACATCCAGCGCGAGCCGGTAGACCGGCGCGTCGGAGAAGGCGAGCCTGTGCCGGCTCACGGTTTCCTCGGCGATCTCGGCCAGGCCGACGCCCTCGATGGTGGTGGCGGTGCCGAAGAAATACTTGTTCACCAGCTCCGACGAGATGCCGACCGCATCAAAGATCTGCGCGCCGCAATAGGACTGGTAGGTGGAGATGCCCATCTTGGACATCACCTTCAGCAGCCCCTTGTCGATGGACTTGATGTAGCGCTTGACGATCTCGTGGTCGTCCACCTCCTCCGGGATCTCGTCGCGCATGCCGACAAGGGTCTCGAAGGCGAGATAGGGGTTGATGGCCTCGGCGCCATAGCCCGCGAGGCACGCGAAATGATGGATCTCGCGCGCTTCGCCGGTCTCCACCACGAGCCCGACCGAGGTCCGCAGCCCCTTGCGGATCAGGTGGTGATGCACGGCGGCGGTGGCCAGCAGCGCCGGGATCGGGATGCGGTCCGGGCCGGTCATGCGGTCGGAGAGGATGATGATGTTGTAGCCGCCATGGACCGCCGCCTCGGCGCGCTCGCACAGCCGGTCGAGCGCGTCCGCCATGCCGGCGGCGCCCTTGTCGGTCGGATAGGTCATGTCGAGCGTGCGGGTATCGAACCGTTCCTCGAGGAAGCCGATCGAGCGGATCTTCTCCAGGTCCTCGTTGGTGAGGATGGGCTGACGCACCTCAAGCCGCTTGCGGCGGGCATTGCCTTCCAGGTCGAAGATGTTCGGACGCGGCCCGATGAAGGAGACGAGGCTCATGACCAGTTCCTCGCGGATCGGGTCGATGGGCGGGTTCGTCACCTGCGCGAAGTTCTGCTTGAAATAGGTGTAGAGCAGCTTCGACTTGTCGGAGAGCACCGAGACGGGCGTATCGGTGCCCATGGAGCCGACGGCCTCCTGGCCGGTGACGGCCATGGGCGGCAGCAGCAGCTTGATGTCTTCCTGCGTGTAGCCGAACGCCTGCTGGCGATCGAGCAGCGACACGTCGGTGCGCACCTCGCGCGCCTCCACGGGGCGCAGGTTTTCCAGCACGAGCTGGGTGCGCTTCAGCCAGTCCTTGTAGGGATGGGCGCGGGCGAGCGCGGTCTTCACCTCCTCGTCGGGCACGAGGCGGCCTTCCTCAAGATCCACCAGCAGCATCTTGCCGGGCTGGAGGCGCCACTTGGTGACGATCTTCTCCTCGGGCAGCGTGAGCACGCCCATCTCGGAGGCGAGGACGATGGTGTCGTCGCTCGTCACCATGTAGCGGGCGGGGCGCAGGCCGTTGCGGTCCAGCGTCGCGACGATCTGGCGACCGTCGGTGGCGACGATGGCGGCCGGGCCGTCCCACGGCTCCATGAGCGCGGCGTGGTATTCGTAGAAGGCGCGCCGCTCCTCATCCATGAGCGGATTGCCGGCCCACGCCTCGGGCACCAGCATCATGGCGGCATGGGGGAGCGAGTAGCCGCCCTGCACCAGGAATTCGAGCGCGTTGTCGAAGCAGGCGGTGTCCGACTGGCCTTCATAGGAGATGGGCCACAGCTTGGAGATGTCCGCGCCGATCAGCTCGGAATCCACGCTGGCCTGCCGCGCCGCCATCCAGTTGACGTTGCCGCGCAGGGTGTTGATCTCGCCATTGTGCGCCACCATGCGATAGGGGTGCGCCAGCGGCCAGGCCGGGAAGGTGTTGGTGGAGAAGCGCTGGTGCACGAGGGCGAGCGCGCTCTCGAAATCCGGATCGTGCAGGTCCGGATAATAGGCGCCGAGCTGGTCGGCGAGGAACATGCCCTTGTAGACCAGGGTGCGGCAGGACAGCGACACCGGATAATAGCCGCCGGTGCGCGGATCGCGCGCGTCATAGACCGCGTTGGAGATGACCTTGCGGGCGACGAACAGGCGGCGCTCGAAATCGTCCTCGGACAGCGGCGTGTCGCCGTGGCCGATGAAGATCTGCACATGGTCCGGCTCTGTCGGCAGCACGCTGGCGCCGAGGGAGGAATTGTCGGTGGGCACGTCGCGCCAGCCGATCAGGGTCAGGCCCTCTTCCGCAACCACCCGCGCGAAGGTGGAGCGAACCACCTCGCGGCCTTCCGGATCGCGCGGCATGAAGATGTGGCCGACCGCATACTGGCCGGGCTCGGGCAGGGAGAAGCCGAGGCGCGCGGCCTCCTTCGCGAAGAAGCGATGGGGAATCTGCACCAGCATGCCGGCGCCGTCGCCCGCGCGCGGGTCCGCGCCCACCGCACCACGATGCTCAAGGTTCAGGAGGATACTGAGGCCGTCCTCGATGATCCGGTGGGACTTGCGCCCCTTGATGTCGGCGATGAAGCCGACGCCGCAGGCATCGCGTTCCTGCGCCGGATCGAACAGTCCCGAGGCCGGCGGGCGGCCGAAGACGGGCGCGGCTTTGGCAGTGGTGGCCCCGGTCATGCTGCCCGTGCCAACCTGATCCATGCGATCCAGCGCCATCGCTCAAGCCCTTTCTTCTGTGCGGGCATGGCCCGCAATCAACCCCGATCGTCCCGTCCCCCGCGACACGCGGCCGCGCGCGGACAGGTTCCGCCCCAGCCCAATCAGGCACGAAGAAGCGCGCATCCACGTCCCGGATGCCCGCCCTAAGAGCCGGATTGTGCGAATGATAGGGAAGCAGGACTGCCCTATCTCGCAGAACATGACAGAAAAGCCTCGCGTCCACAAGGCCGTCGCCCTGCGTTCGCTGCGGGTCGGCCTGCGGAAATTGCGCAGACACCCTCTTCCACGCAAGAACGGTACGGCGCGGCCCCTGGATACGCAATGCTGTTGCGGCGCGGCACAAAGCCCGCCGTCCCGCCCGGAGGTGAACGCGGGGCGGCCTGCGCTTGCGGAAGGACAGCTTCGGACCAGCCTGTTTGGCGACCATGGCGCCGTGTGAAGCGGGCGGCCCGTCGCACCGGCGCCTCAAACCTGCGCGCATGGTGGGCGGATCCGGATTTTGACAGGGTGCCATGACATGCGGTTTCGCGTTCTCTTGAGGCTTGCCGCCATCGCGACGGGCGCGGGCGCCGCAGCGGTCGGCCCGGCAGCGGCGCAATACACGCCCGGCGCCACCCAGTATGCCCCGCCGCCGCCCTCTTATGTGGTGCCGGCCGAAGGCTCCGTGCCCCCCGGCTATGGCGCGGAGGTCTATGCGCCCTCTTATGGCTATGGCGCGCCCGGCCCGGCCTATCCCCCGCCCGCGCCCAATTACGGGCAGGGGCCCGGCTATGGCGGTGCGCCCGGCTATGGCGGTGCGCCCGGCTATGGCGGTGCGCCGTCCTATCCGCCGCCCGCACCCAGCGGCGCGCCGGCGATGATGTCCGCCGGGCAGGCCCGCGCCATCGCGTCCAATCTCGGCTATGACAATGTCGGGCGCGCGGTGCTCCAGGGCGACACCTGGATGATGGCGGCGGATGCCGACAGTGGGCCGGTCCTGCTGGGCGTCAACGCCTATACGGGCCGGCTGCGCCCGCTCGGCCCCGCCTATCGCCCGCCCGGTCAATCCGGCCCCGCCTATCCGCCGCCCGGCAGCGCCGCGCCCTACCAGCCGCGCACCGCCGCGCGCCCGCCGGTCAACGCGCCGCTGCCCGCGCCCCGCCCCGCCGATGCCAACATGATGGACGCCGACACCGTCCCCGATGGCGGCGACGATGTCTCCGCCCCGCCGCCTCCGGGCGCCATGGTGGGCAACGGCCCGGATGCGCCGCCTCCCGGCGCGGCAACCGGCGCCGGGTCGCTCACACCGGCCACCGGCTCGGCCGGATCGCCCTCCGTGCTCTCGCGCGGAACGCAGTGACATCTGACGGCCTTCAGCGCGGTGTGGACGCGGAAGGCTTCGCGCCGGCCATACTGGCCCGGCTCGATGCCGTCGGCGATGGTGCGCACCCGGTCATCCATGAGCGGGCCGTAGATGAAGCGGGCCCAGATGTTCAGCACATCGATCAGCTCGCGCTTCAATCCCTTGAAGCCCCAGATTTCATAGGCATGCACCACGCGGGCCTCGTCGCCCTCCAGCAGGCCGCGATAGAGGTCTACCACCCCCGCCACGAAGCTCGGCGGGAAGATGCGGATGCAGCCGTAATCCAGCAGGTTGATGCCTCCGGGCCGTCCGGCATCGTCCAGGAAGACGGTATAATTGCCGAGATGGGGATCGCCATGGATCACCCCGTACCGGCTGAAGGGCAGCCACCAGGCCGCGAACATGGCGCGGGCCAGCAGGTTGCGCTCTTCCAGCGGATGATCCACGAAGCCGAGGATCTTGCTGCCCTCCAGCCATTCCAGCGTCAGCAGCCGGCCGGTGGAAAGGTCTTCGCGCACCCGGGGCACGCGCACCAGCGGCGTATCCGCCAGCATCAGCGCATAGAGCGCGGCGTGGCGCGCCTCCCGCCGGTAATCCAGCTCTTCGCGCACGCGGGCGCCGATCTCGCTGGCGATCTCCCGCGTGTCGATGGCGCCATCCATACGGCGATGGAGGGAGAACAGGATATCGAGCTGGTTGAGGTCCGCCTCCACGGCCGCCTGCATGTCGGGATACTGCAGCTTGCAGGCCACCTTCTGCCCGTCCGGCGCCACCGCCCGGTGCACCTGCCCGAGGGAGGCGGCGGCGGCAGGGGTCTGGTCGAAGCTGGCGAAGCGGCTCTCCCAGTCGCGGCCGAGTTCCGCCATCATCCGCCGGCGTACGAAGGCCCGGCCCATGGGCGGGGCGTCGCTCTGGAGCTTCTGAAGCTCGGCGGCATATTCGGGCGGCAGCACATCCGGGATGGTGGCCATGAGCTGGGCCACCTTCATGAGCGGCCCCTTCAGCCCGCCGAGGGCGGCAGAGAGGGCGGCGGCATTGCCCTCGCCCCCGCCGCGGCCCAGCAGCCGGGATCCGGCGATCCGCGCCGCCACGCCCCCCACATTGGCGCCGACCCGCGCATAGCGGGCGGCACGGGCGGAAAAGCGGTCGCGTTCTGCATCGTCGGACATGTGGTCCCTCTCGCGCTCCCGTCCCGCCAGCGGGCGGACAGGACCGCTGCTTGTACCCCCGCGCTCCGGCTCCGGATCAGGGCCGCGCGTGCTTGCGCGTCAGGAGGAGCAGGATGAGCAGCGAAACCGGCGTGAGAATGTCCGTGTAGAAGATGGGACCGGCATTTCCGGGGGCGAAATTGCCGGCGGTCATCATCTGCACCACATGCCCCCACGCCGCGCCGCCGAGGAAGAACAGGGTGAAGATGGAGATGGCGAGGCGGAAGTTCCAGCTCGGATGGAAGGCGGCGATCAGGCCGACGACGCCCACGCCCAGATTGCAGACGCCCACCTCGAACTGGAACGGGCTCGGCGCCCAGCCGATGGACGCGGCGGTCTGCGCGGGAAAGCCGATATGGCCGAGGGCACCCCAAAGCCCCTGTATGCCCACCGGAAACAGAAGCAGATAGCGGATGAACGCCGCCGCCAGCGCACCCGGCGGGCGGGGCTCGGGGGTGCGCCCGAAGGCGACGCCGGCAAAGAAGATCGCCAGCACCCACATGGCGATCGGAAACCAGAAGACCATTCCATCCTCCCAGCCCTGACAGGAAGCGCGAAGCCCGGGCGGAGCCCTGGCCGCAGTCGCACAGGCTGTCATCAATTCCCCCGCACCGCCAGCGGCGAGACCCGGCGGACACAGGGAAATCCCTGCACCGTCCTGAACTTGACCGTGGTGGCGCCGCAGGGTTCGCCGGGGCGGGGCTCGCCAAGAGCGGGCCCTGCGGCGCCGCATGCGCTTTGCACGGCGCGCCACAGCGGCTAGACATGCGGCCATGGGATCGGTCTCGGCAGCAGGTGGCGGAGTGATGCGGTGGGCAATCCGCATCGTGCTGGCCTATGCGCTGCTGTTCCAGGGCTTTGCGGGGGCCTTCGCCGGCACGCTGCACGCCTTTTCGGCGCAGGCTGCGGCGACAACCGAACTGTGCACGCCCTCGGGCACCCAGCCGGCCGACGCACCGGACACGCACCATCGCCTGTGCTGCGTTCTCGGCTGTTATCGGAGACGTCCATGTCCCGCTTTTTCCTGAGCGGCGCCGCCTGCGCGGCCGCCATCCTGTTCGTGTCGCCCGCCTTCGCCCATGTCACCCTGGAGCAGAAGGATGCCGCGTCCGGCACCTCCTACAAGGCGGTGCTGAAGGTGCCCCACGGCTGCGGCGATGCCGCGACCACCGGCATCAAGGTGTCCATTCCCGAGGGCGTGATCTCGGTGAAGCCGCAGCCCAAGCCCGGCTGGACGGTGTCCACCGAAACCGGCCCCTACAAGCAGTCCTACGAGGTCATGCACGGCCCCGCCGTGAAGGAGGGCGTGACCTCCGTCGCCTGGACCGGCGGCTCCCTGCCCAATGCGAATTATGACGAGTTCGTGTTCGTCGCCTATCTCGCGCCGCAGGCCGCGCCGACCACGGTCTATTTCCCCGTCCTCCAGTCCTGCGGCACCGCCGCCACCGACTGGAGCGAGATCCCGAGCGCCGCGACGCCGAAGCCGGCGCGCCCCGCACCGGGCCTGAAGCTGGCGGCGGCGGGCACGGCCATGCCGGCGGGTGCCATGGCGCCCATCAAGGTGGGCGACCTCGTCATCAATGCCCCGTGGACCCGCGCGACCCCGGGCGGCGCCAAGGTGGCGGGCGGCTATCTGACCGTGACCAATGCGGGCAAGAGCCCCGAACGTCTGGTGGGCGGCAGCTTCGCGCAGGCGAACCGCTTCGAAGTGCATGAGATGGCCATGAACAACGGCAATCCCGCCCGGCGGCACGGTGACGCTCGCCCCCGGCGGCTTCCACCTCATGTTCATGGACCTGAAGCAGCCGCTGAAGGAAGGCGAGACCGTGAAGGGCACGCTGACCTTTGAGAAGGCCGGATCGGTGGACGTGACCTTCAACGTGCGCAGCATCGGCGCCGGAGCCGGCACGGCCGCCCCGGCCGCCGGTGGCCACGGCGACCACAAGCACTGAGTGGCAAACACTGGCGGGAAGCATTTGGAGGCAAGCATCTGGAGGCGGCCCGCGCCGCCTCCCGGCCTCCACGTCCCCGCCGCGACCCCCGCCTGCGCCCCGCGCGGACCTGCGGGGCGCAGGCGACCCATCGCTTCCGGCATCGGCCTCTGGCCGGTGCCGGAACGAACCCGCTCACGCGGCGACGGTGCGCGCCGGGCGCGTGCCGTTCGCCTGCTCAGTCTTCAAGCACCAGATGGCCGGCTGCGTCGAAGGCCACGAAGGGATTGAACGCCACCTCCCAGAGATGGCCGTCCGGATCGGCGAAATAGCCG
>NCCY01000307.1 GCA_002279855.1 Rhizobiales bacterium 12-68-15 | reverse complement strand
GCGGCCGGCAAGCTCTGAACCCGCCCTCTCCCGGAACCCCGCCATGCGCTTCATCAACCTGCGGCCAGACCGGGGGACAAGCCTCCTGCTCGCCCTGCTGCCCTTCGTCCTGGTCGTGGTGGCCTATGTGATCGGCTCGGCCGAGCGGCTGGCGGAGAACCCGGCGGACAAGCTGCTGCCGAGCCTTTCGACACTGGCGGAGACCACCATCAGGGTGGCCTTCACCGCCGATGCCCGCACCGGCGACTACATGCTGCTCACGGATACGCTGGCGAGCCTGGAGCGGCTGGTGTCCGCCCTTGCCATCGCCACCGCGACCGCGCTGGTGCTCGGCGTGCTCATTGGCCTCTTGCCGGTGATGAATGCCTTCCTGGCGGGCTTCGTCGCCATGGTCTCCATGGTGCCGCCGCTGGCGATCCTGCCGATCCTGTTCATCGTCATGGGGCTGGGCGAAGCGTCCAAGATCGCCCTGATCGTCATCGGCGTCGCGCCTTTCCTCACCCGTGACCTCGCCATGCGGGTGCGGGAGCTGCCACGCGAACAGCTCATCAAGGCGCAGACGCTGGGCGCCTCCACCTGGCAGATCGCGGTGCGGATCGTGCTGCCGCAGATCCTGCCGCGCCTCATCGACGGGTTGCGGCTGTCCCTCGGCCCGGCCTTCCTGTTCCTCATCGCGGCGGAGGCGATCGCGGCGGATGCGGGGCTTGGCTACCGCATCTTCCTCGTGCGCCGCTACCTCGCCATGGACGTGATCCTGCCCTATGTGGCCTGGATCACCTTGCTTTCGGTGGGCATGGATTACGGCCTCGCGCGGCTGCGCGATGCGGCCTTTCCCTGGTTCGGAGGGGCCAAATGACCACCATCAGCATCGAGCATGTCTGGAAGGAATATGGCGACCAGATCGTGCTGGAGAATGTCTCCCTCACCTTCGGCCACCGCGCCTTCGTCGCCCTTGTCGGCCCGTCCGGCTGCGGCAAGACCACCTTTCTGCGCATGCTGCTGTCGGAAGAGACGCCCACGCGCGGGCGCATCCTGATCGATGGCGAGCCGCTGCCGCGCGAGCCGGGGGCGGACCGGGGCGTGGTGTTCCAGCGCTATTCCGTCTTCCCGCACCTCACGGTGCTGGGCAACGTACTGCTGGCGGCGGAGCTGCCGCGCGCCCGTTTCACCGGCCGGCTGTTCGGCGCGGCCCGCCGCGACGCGCAGGAGGAAGCCCGGGCGCTCATTGCCGAAGTGGGGCTTGCCGGGGCGGAGGACAAATATCCCGCCGCCCTGTCCGGCGGCATGCAGCAGCGCCTCGCCCTCGCCCAGGCCATCATGCGCAAGCCGAAGATCCTGCTGCTCGACGAGCCGTTCGGCGCGCTCGATCCCGGCATCCGCGCCGACATCCATGTGCTCATGAAGCGGCTGTGGAACAGTTGCGAGATGAGCGTCGTCATGGTGACCCATGACCTGCGCGAGGCCTTTACCCTCGCCACCCGCATCATTGCCTTCGAGCGCCGTCGCAATGGCGACGACCGCGCGCGCTATGGTGCGGTGGTGGCGAAGGATATCGAGGTCTGGCCCCGCCGGATCGCCGGCCACACCGCTTCGGATCGGGACGACCCGATCTCTGCCGACACGACCGACCGGGACGGCCCGGCGCATCTTCCTCGCTGAGGAGAGACAGACATGACCATCACCCCCGAGACCCGCGCGCGCATGGACGAATACCGGCGCCGCTACGAGGACCTCAAGGCCGCAGGGCAAGGCGATGCCCCCCGCGTCATGCCGCCCCTCACCGAGCGCGGCTCCGTCCTGCTGCCCGCCGGCCCGCTCAAGCGCGACGTGATCCCGCCCGGCTGGTACGAGACGGCGAAGCTTCTGGCCGGCGAGACCCTGCGCATCGCGCTGATGGACGCGCCCGCCGCTGTCTCGCTCGTTGCGTGGAACGCAGCCGAGACCAGCGAGCGGCTCAATTACGCCGACACCGTCAAGGTCCAGTGGACCTCGGCCCTGTCGAAAGGGCGCGTGATCTTCTCGGACATGGGCCGCGTCATGTTCTCCATCGTGGAGGACACCAGCGGCATGCATGACGCGCTGGTGGGCGGCTCCACCGCCGCCTCCAACCGCCGCTATGGCGGCTCGGGCTATCTGCGCAACACGCGGGACAATTTCATTCTCGCGGCGGGCAAGCTGGGGCTCGACCGGCGCGACATCCCCCCCTGCCTCACCTTCTTCGCGCCGGTGCGCACGGACGAGGACGGCCGGTTCGTATGGAAAGACAGCCCTCGCCTTGCCGGCGACTTCGTGGATCTGCGGGCCGAAATGGACATGCTGGTGGCCCTCTCCAACTGCCCCCACCCGCTGGACCCCAACCCCGCCTATGAGGCAGGCCATGTGGAAATGATCCGCTTCCCGGCCAGCCCGCCCGCCTTCGACGATTTCTGCCGCACCGCCACCCGCGAGGCCGCGCGCGGCTTCGACAATCTCGCACGCTGAGGGAGGCCGACATGAGCAAGAAGCACCGCGCCGGCCACGCCCGCGACATGAAGAACGCCGTCGCCGTCCACGACATTCCTGCTGAAGCCCCCTGGTCGGGCTTCGTGAAGAAGGGACAGGTCATCCGGATCATCGACCTTGAAGGCCAGCAGGCGGTGGACACCCTGTTCTATCGGGCCGACGACTTCGCGGAACGCTATTCCGCGCAGGACACGCTCCGCGTCCAGGGCTCGGCCTATGTCAGCGCCGGCACCCGGCTCATCTCCAACGAGGGCCGGCTCATGGCCACGGTCGTGACCGACACCTGCGGCCTGCACGACACGTCGGCCGGCGCCTGCTCCTGCGAGAGCAACACGGTTCGCTTCGGCCATTTCACCCGATACCAGCATTCCTGCCGGGAGAATTTCCTGCTGGCGGTGACCAGGCACGGCATGTCGAAGCGGGACATCGTGCCCAACATCAACTTCTTCATGAACGTGCCCGTGGAGCCCTCGGGCGCGCTCGCCATCGTGGACGGCGTGTCGGCACCGGGAGATCATGTGGAGGTGCGGGCCGAGATGGACCTGCTCTGCGTCATCTCCAACTGCCCGCAGGTCAACAATCCCTGCAACGGCTTCAATCCCACGCCCATCCGCGTGATGATCTTCGTCGGGGAAAAAACGGCCGGCTGAAAAGCCCTCTCCCGGGGGAGGGTTGGGAGGGGGCGTGCCGGGCGCTGTCGCAGCCAGAGTTGCCCGCGCGAGGTCGTGCCCCCTCCCCTGCCCTCCCCCGCCTTGCGGGAGAGGGGGCAGGTCCCGCCCGAAATCCTCCGTTCGCTCTCCTCCAACGCAAGCCGGGGCATCACGCGCCTTCGCGACGCCCCCCTCGCACACTGATCGCACCCACAGGTGACGCCATGTTCAGCAAGGTTCTGATCGCCAATCGTGGCGAGATCGCCCGCCGTGTCGGACGAACGCTTCGCCGGCTCAACATCTCTTCCGTCGCCGTCTATTCCGATGCCGACCGCTTCACGCGGCCGGTGCTGGAGGCGGACGAGGCGGTGCGGCTGGGGCCGGCCCCGGC
>NCCY01000306.1:3326-8945 GCA_002279855.1 Rhizobiales bacterium 12-68-15 | reverse complement strand
CACATCAAGACGCCGATGTCCGAAATGCTGCGCACGCTGCTGCGGCATGTGGGGCATGACGATGCATCGTGCCATCGCTACATCGACGGTGATCTCAAGCGCGCGGTCATTCCGGAGCTCGGCGTTACATCCACCTATGCCCAGCAGACGCTCGGCACGGAATGGGGCCGGCGCTGCATCCGCGACAGTCTGTGGCTGGATCTGTGGTGCCGGGTGGTGGACCCGGTGCTTGACGCGTGCGGCCGGGTGGCGCTGGAAAGCTGCCGCTTTCCGAACGAGGCGCAGGCGATCCGGACGCGGGGGGGCCTGCTGGTCGAGGTGCGCCGCCCGGGCGTCGGCGCACTGAGCGGGCACGAGAGCGAGAGCATCCCGGCCGAGGCGGATCTTGTGCTCGACAATGCGGGGAGCCTGGAGGATCTGGCGCGGAGCGTCAGCCGTCTGCTTCGCCCGAAAGTGGCACCCGGGTAGAGCCCGGAATGAAGCCATAATTTCTCCGGCCATTTTTGGTCGGGGAGAAAGTAAATGAAACAATCGGATGACGTTGATTACATCTGCTCTCTTGCGCGGGAGCTTTGCCGGCTGGCACTTCAGGCAAGGCGGCCATTCCTGGCCTACCTGCTTTCGCTCGTGATTGCGGAGAGCGAGCGTCGGTGAACGCCACCCGCCCCGCCTCAGGCGCGGGCGGGTTTTATCTCGTCAATGCGCCACGCTAACCTTCGTTGTCTTCACAAGCTTCGGGCGGGCGGAGACGCCGGAGGGAAACCAGCTAGGAATGCTAGAGGGGCTGGCAAGTGCCTCTGCAACGTCAGCACGCAGCTGCTCAATCCGCGCCTCAATCTCTTGGAATTGACGATCCTGTTCAGCAAGAAGCTTAGACTGCCTCTTCAAAAGAGATCGCAAGCGCTTACGTTCTTCAGCAAACTTAGACGCAGCACTTTTCGGCGCGGGCACCTCTCGGCCGAGATCCTTCATCGCAGCGATCCACTCTTGTACGGCCAGGCAACCGTTTTGAATGGCTTCGGCCGGGGTCGCCCCGTCGGACATGCAACCATATAGGTCAGGCGCATAAGCCATGAATCCGCCGCCGTCCTCTACAGACAGCTCCAGCACAACAAGCGGATAGAAGAGATTATCTTCCTTCTTTCCCGTTTTGCGCATTTTCTGTCTCACTTGCCTTTTGAATGTGCATTTCAGCCAGATTTACGAAGTTCTTTATGTAAATTGGCTTAATCGGTCTTCTAAAGGGTATAGTCAGCGCCCCCTCGCATAAAGGACCTGACACAACATAATGGCTTCCGCGCGTCGGGCTGGCGCAGGTCAAGCCAATTTGATTGCACACCCTTTTGATGTCATTAATCGTCCAATCGGCACGAGGGTTCCCCCTCATGTCGTCCAAAGTCTGGCGGGCGCGTGCAGATGCCTTTGCTGAGGGCGCCGCAGGTGCGGCAGTGCCGACGACCCTCGTATGCCCAGCGCGTTTGGCGCCCTTTTTTGGTGTGTCTGTCGCTCCAGGCAAGCCCAAGCCCTTATCTTTTTTGTGTTCTCGCCTAGCTTCTCCCGGCCTGTCAAGCTGTTGGATTTTTAATACCGCTGTTGGCTTGCGCCTGCCTTGTCCCTTTAGGCAGGTGACTTGCGATTTACCCCCGCAGTGGGCTGGGCTCCTGGTGCGCCTTGGGTCACGACCTGAAGGTCCCAATCGGGCTGTGGCCTCTGCAAATGTTGCGCCTCTACCCACGGCGCGCGCATCCATGCACCGAGCTCTTCCTCGGTACTGAGGATCACCGGCATCGCCCTCTGGTGAACCGCGCGACCTCGACGTTAGGTTCCGTGGTGAGGCAAGCGTAGGGGGCATCTGTCACCCAGCCCTCCTTATCTTCCGCACCCCAGCCCGTTGGGGCAGGTGAACGGCGGCGAAGAAGAACGGCGGCCGCTCGTGGGATAGGGCCAACCAGATATTGGTGCTCTTCCTTCCCGCTGTTCAGGTGCGCCAAAGCCATTTGGAACAAAGCGGCAACATGAAACGGCGAACCAGTTCGTAACCTATTGATACTGAACGAAAGTGGCAGTGGCTGCGTGTCGTCGCCATGCAGGCAGACGCGGTCGCGCCCGGCATTCTTGGCCCGGTAGAGCGCTGCGTCCGCCCGGTTGAACAGCGATCTCCAGCCGGTGTCGGTGGCGTCCGGCTGCAGGGTCGCCACGCCGATGCTGACGGTGACGGAAAGGCTGGCCTCTTCGTTCGCTGCGACGGTGGTTGCCTTGATGGCGTTCCGGATGGACTCGGCGACGGTGACCGCGCCCTCTGCCGGCGTGTTCGTCAGCAGGACCAGGAATTCTTCGCCGCCATAGCGCGAGCTCATGTCGCCCGGGCGGCGCGTGAACAGCCGGATCTGCCTGCCTACGGCCTGAATCACGCGGTCGCCGACCGCGTGACCATAGCTGTCGTTCACGGTCTTGAAGCGATCGATGTCGATCAGGGCGATGCTGAACGGCTGGCGGTGTCGGCGTGCGAGCGCCGATTCCCGGTCGATATGGTCATCAAAAGCGCGGCGATTGGCCAGCCCCGTCAGCGGATCGGTGACAGCGGCCGTCTGCAGCAGGCCTTCGAGGCTTCGGCTCTGGGCCAGCTGACGTTGCAGCATGGCCACGAGCACCAGAACCCCCACCGCCAGCGCCAGCGTGACGGACGCGGTCACGATGGCGCGGTATCGCCACGCCGCCAGCGCATCCGCGACGCTGAAGCCGACGGATATCACGAGCGGAAGTTCCGCCAGCTTCGAGAAGACGTAGAACCGCTCCACATGGTCGGTTGCCGCGACCGCGCTGAAATAGGTGTCGGTCTTGAGAATGCGCTGGAAGATGGCAGTCGAGCCGAGATTGACGCCGGAAAAGTCACGCCCGTCCGGGTTCGACGATCGCATGATCATCGTTCCGTCCCGCCGCAAGATCGAGATGACGTCCCGGGGACCCATCTTCACCTGATCAATGAGGCTCCTGAAATAGGACAGGCGAATGGTGGCGATGATGACACCGGCAAAGCGGCCGTTCTCGTCGGAGACACGGCGACTGAGCGCCAGACTCGGTTCTCCATTTCTCAGGCGGCTCGCAAAGGGGGCACTGAGATAGGTGCCCACGTCCCGCTCTTTCTGGGCGGTGAAATAATCCCGGTCGTCCAGCCTGACCGCTCTCGGGACGAGGGAGGCGGAATCGAAGCGGATGGTTCCGTCCGTGCCGAGAACCAGCATGGAACCGAGAAACGGCGCCTTGCTGGACCGGTCGAACAGGAGCCCTTGCTGCACGAGGGGGGCAGTGTCTCCAGCCCTTCGATTGAAAGCGCATCAAGCGCCCCCAGAAGGGAGAGGTCAACGGACGCGAGTTTCTGGGATATGGCCGAGCTTATGGTGGCCTGCACATTCCGCGCCTCCTGCACGGCGGAGTTCCAGCTCTCCTGGTAGGCCTTGAACAGACTGATTCCCTGCGCCGTGACCATCGATCCCACAAGGAGGAGTGCGAGAGTAAAGACCCAGCTTTGGATGCCCAGTTTGTAGTTAAGCTTACGCATACGCGAATACAGCGATCCCTGCCCCGGTGCCGGAAGCTGATACACTGGGGAGACAACGGTTTCAACCAACCGGAGCCGTCTCACGGTTCACGGAATAGCGAATTCTCCTTTCGAAAAGCTGGAAAGGATGGGGTTTCACCGAAGCGCATCGACGTTGCCATGCGGGGGGGCGCCTGGCCTCCGGGAGACCAGGCGGCCGGCGTCACGCAGCGTCCGGCATGGGGAAGCCGAAGAAGCGGGCGGGATTTTCCACCAGGATGCGGTGGCGCTCCGGCGCGCTGGCCACGCGGCCGAGCAGGTCCACCAGATCGCCGTCATCCGGCATGGGGCCGTGCAGGTTCACATGCGGCCAGTCCGTTCCCCACAGGACGCGCTCCGGTGCCGCGCGGACCAGCCGGCGCATCAGCGGCTCCACATCGTGATAGGGGGCATGGGTGCGCGACAGGCGCTCGCCGCCGCTGATCTTCACATGCACGCGCCCGGTTTCCAGCAGGCCGAGCAGGGTCTGCGTGACCGGGCCGTCCAGCCCCTCGGAAATGTCCGGCCGCGCCATGTGGTCGATCACCACCGGCAGGGGGATGGTGCGGATGAAGGGCGCCATGTCCAGAAGGCCCCGGCCCGACACATGGATGGCGATGTGCCAGCCCAGCGGCGCGACGCGGGCGATGGTGGCGCGCACCGTGTCGAGGTCCGGGTTGCCCAGATGAGGCATGAAGCTGAAGCGGGCGCCGCAGATGCCGGCGGCATCATAGCTGCGCAACGTCTCGTCCGGAGTGTCCGGCCGCACCAGCGCGACGCCGCGATAGCGCCCCGCCCCGGTCCGCAGCGCATCCAGCAGCGGGGCATGGTCGAAGCCGTGCCCCTGGCTCTGCACGATCACCGCCCGCGCGATGCCGATCTGGTCGTGCATCCGGCGCAGGGCCGTTTCGGGCGTCTCGTTGGGGGTGAAGCTGCGGTCATCCGGCAGGGGAAAGCGGTCGAACGGGCCGAAGATGTGGCAATGGGAATCGCAGGCGCCGGGCGGCAGCGCCGTGTCGGGCCGGCGCGGAGCGGCCAGCGGGGGCGGGCCGTCGGCGGCCGGGGCGGGATGGGCGGTGTCAGACATGGGATGCTCCTCAGTCGCAGCGCGCGGTCATGCCGCCGTCCACGATGATTTCCGTACCTGTGATGAAGCGCGCCTCGTCGGAGGCGAGGAACAGCGCGGCGTGGGCGGTGTCGCGGCCATCGCCCATGAAGCCGAGGGGGATGCGGGCGAGCCGGGTCTTCAGCAGGCTCTCCACATCGCCGCCCGCCCGCTGGCCGGCAAGGCGGCCTTCCACCATGGGCGTGTGCAACTGCCCGGGCACCACGGTGTTCACGCGGATGTTGCGGGAGGCATATTCCACCGCCGTCACCCGCGAGAACTGGATGATGGCGGCCTTGGCGGAGGCATAGGCCACCTGCGCCGCGCCGGTCCAGCGCAGGCCGGAGGTGGAGGCGGTGTTGACAATGGCGCCGCCCCCGGCCGCCTCCAGTTCCGGGATCACATGCTTGCAGGCGAGGAAGACGCTTTTCAGGTTGAAGGCCATCTGCCGTTCCCACGCCTCCTCGGAGAGCGCCACCGCCCCGCCGGGGGCCGAGCCGCCCACATTGTTCACGAGGATATCCACGCGGCCGAACCGCGCGACGCAGGCGCGGACCATGGCCTCCACCTGCGCGCTGTCGGTCATGTCGCCGCAATGGGTGGCGATCTCGCCCCCCGCCTCCTGGGTACGGGCGACGGTTTCTTCCATTGTCTCGGGCTTCAGGTCTACGGCAAAGACCTTTGCGCCCTCGCGCCCGAAGATCGCCGCGGCGGCCCGCCCGTTGCCCCAGCCGGGGCCGACGCAGCCCGCGCCGGTGATGATGACGACCTTGCCTTCCACACGTCCCGACATGCTCTCAATCCTCGGCTGGTCCGGCGGGCCTGCTCTGGTGGCGCCCGCCCCGCAAGTGTTTCTGCCGCTGCGCTCGCGCCGGTGCGGTCAGGGCGTCAGTTCCGCCGTCTCTCCGGCCGGCACGGCGATGTCGAAGGCGTTCAG
>NCCY01000306.1:0-3199 GCA_002279855.1 Rhizobiales bacterium 12-68-15 | reverse complement strand
CGTCCGCGAACGGGGGCGGCGCGCGGTTGGCGATGGCGTCCACGATCTCCGGCTCAAGCCCTGCCTTCAGCGCCTCGCGCTTGTGGACGTGCCATTCATACTGCGAGGTCCAGATCCGCGCGGTGACGAGGATGGCCAACTCAGACAGGCGCGGGCCGAGGATGGTGTCGTAGCGCAGGAATTCCCCGAGCTTCTGGGCGCGTGCCCCCAGTTCCGGGCTGTGCAGCCAGGCGCGCAGGGGCGCGGGCACGCGGCCGCGCTTGCCGGCGACGGCCTCGTCGGCCACCCGCCGCTGGGCATCCGACATGTCGGCCGGTTGAAGGTCTTTCAGGCGCATCTGGGGTCTCCGGGATCAGGGGGCCACGGGCCGGATCGGCCCCGGCCGCGCAGGGTGAGGGGGCGCCGGGTGACAGGGGCGGGGAACGGCTCTAATCGTCACCGCGCAGGAGCGTGGCGGGGGGGGCAGGCATGGACATCCGGGAATTGCGGTATTTCGTGCAGATCGCCCGCATCGGCAGCGTCAGCGGCGCGGCGGCCCGGCTCAACATCGCCCAGCCGGCGCTGAGCCGGCAGCTCAGGAAGCTGGAGGACGAGCTTGGCGCGCAATTGCTGGTGCGCCACGGGCGCGGGGTGGAGCTCACCGAGGCCGGCGCCCAGCTGCTCGCCGAGGCCGAGGGGCTGATCGAGCATTTCACCCAGACCCTGAACAAGGTGCGTGGCGGCGAGGTGCCGTTTGCGGGGCAGGTGGTGCTGGGGGTGCCGCCCACCGCCGGACTGCTCATCGTGCCCCTGATCTTCCGCCGCTTCCGCGCCCGCTGGCCGGAGGCGACGCTGCTGCCGCGCGAGGGCATCAGCAGCTCGCTGGAGGAGTGGCTGTTCAATCGCCGGGTGGACGTGGCCGTGCTGCACAATCCGACCCCGGTGGAGGGGGTGGACCTTCAGCCCATCCTGTCCGAGCACATGGTTCTGGTCACCTCTCCGGCCTCGCCCGCCCATCAGGGGGCCGAGCCGATCTCGCTCCGGAGCCTGTGCGAACTGCCGCTCATCCTGCCGAGCCTGCCGCACAGCAACCGGCGCCTGCTGGAGCGCATGGCGATCCAGCACAATCTGCGGCTCAACGTGGCCATCGAGGTGGACAGCGTGCCGCTCATGAAGGCCATGGTGAAGAACGGTTTCGGTGCCGCCATCCAGACCTATGCCGGTGTGGCGCGGGAGGTGGCCAGCGGCGAACTGGGCGCGCGGCCCATCGAGCGACCGGCGCTGCCGTCCACCATCTGCATCGGCACCGCGCAGGAATCCAAATCGTCCTGGATGATCATGGAAGTGGCGCGGATGCTGCGCTCCTGCATCGCCGAACTGGTGCAGACCGGCGCCTGGGCGGGGGCGCGCACGATCGCCGAGCCTGACGAGGGCTGAGGCGGGCGCATCGCCGGCCGGAAGGGGCGGTGTGTCATTGTGGCAGGGCATCGTTCAGCGCCGCGCAAGACCAGCGCGCATCACAACGTTTCCGCCCAAGTCTTTCTCCCCAAGTCTTTCTCCCCGTGCGCTTCGGTCTTCCGCCGGTCTGTTGCGGGGAGGATGGAACCCCGGTCCGGCGCCGTCCAATAGAATTGGCGCATGAAGGCCCATGCTGCGCCGGCATGAGTGGGGCGCACTATGGGTTCGCTGCGATGCAATATCCGGTGTTTCTGGGCAGCCGCATGCCTGCGTCCGCTGATTTGGCCGTTGAGCCATGCCTGCCGGGCATGGCGCTCCATCGCCAAAAGGTGTTGGCTGGCGCGAATGCACGCTGACAGTATCCCCCCCAAGATCAACATGCGCGTGTATCGCGCAGATCCTGTCGGGAGGTGTCCTTGAAAGCATTTGTCCGTGTTGGGATGCTGGCCGTGGCGGCTGCGTGCCTCGCCCTTGCGCCGGCATCCGCTGCCGAACCCTATCCTTCGCGGCCGATCAAGATGGTCGTTCCGTTCGCGGCGGGTGGTCCTGCCGATGTGATCGGGCGCACCATCGCCGAGAAGATGAGCGTCATCCTCAAGCAGCCCGTGGTCATCGACAACCGCCCCGGCGCGGGTGGCGTGACCGGCATGAAGGCGGTCGCGAAGGCGGATCCGGACGGCTACACTTTCGGCATCGGCTCGGCCGGCGCGCTGGCCATTTCGGTCAGCCTCCAGCCTGATCCCACCTATGATCCGGTGAAGGACCTGAAGGCCCTGACCCTCGCGGCGACCGTGCCCGAGCTGTTCGTGGTGAACCCCAACGTCAAGGCCACGACGCTGAAGGAGTTCATCGCCCTCGCCAAGGCCGAGCCCGGCAAGGTGACCGTGGCCTCCTCCGGTTCCGGCAGCATGCCCCATCTCGCCGCCGAGCTGCTCCAGCAATATGCCGGCATCAAGCTGGTCCATGTGCCCTATCGCGGCGCCGCTCCGGCGGTGACGGACCTGCTGGGCGGCCAGGTGGATTCCATGTTCATGGACATCGCCGTGCTGCTGCCCCACGTCCAGTCCGGCCGTATCCGCGCGCTCGCCATCGGCAGCCCGAAGCGTTCGGCCATGCTGCCGGACGTGCCGACCACGGCGGAACTCGGCTTCCCGGAGGTGGTGGCGGACAACTGGTACGGCATGGTCGCCCCGCGCGACATTCCCGCTCCGGTCGCCGAAACCCTGCATGCGGCGCTGGTGCAGACGCTCAACATGCCCGAGGTGAAGGACAAGCTGGCGCAGCAGGGCGCGCTGCCCGGCGGTGACAGCTCGGCCTCGTTCCGCGCCTTCCTCGTCGCCGAGATCGAGAAGTGGGCGAAGGTGGTCAAGCAGGCGAACATCAAGCCGGAATGATCCGGCCGTCCGGGGCGCCCGACAGCGCCCCGGACCATTGGCGCATGTGCATCGCGCGATGCCCGCACAGCAACAGATCAGGACCCTCATGACAGCAGCGGGCAGGATGGATCGGCGCGCCGCGCGCGATCCGGGGGACGCGGTGGCGCCGGCCTTTGCATGGTCGGCGGGAGGGCTGCGGTACGAAATCTGCGGGCAGGGGCCGGATCTGGTGCTCGTCCACGAAATGGGCGGAAGTCTGGAGAGCTTCGACACGCTGGCCGCCCTTCTTGCCCCCCGTTTCCGCATCCTGCGCTATGACCAGCGCGGGGCCGGCGGCTCGGCCCGCGCGCCGCGCGGCATGACCATCGCGGACCACGCCCGCGACC
>NCCY01000023.1 GCA_002279855.1 Rhizobiales bacterium 12-68-15 | reverse complement strand
GGGCAGCCGGCCTATGGCATGGTGCGGGAGGGGGAGCGTTTCGGGGGATGGTATCTGTGGCCCGGCTACAGCGTCTTCGACTTCAAGGCGGTCGCCCATCTGCCGCTGGATTTCGGCACCGACACGCCGCGCACCCTCGATACCGGCGGGCAGAACTGGCGGGTGCTGTATCGCAGCCTGTCGCGGCCCGCGCTGACCATGGCGCGCACCCTCCAAGTGTGGCTGGACGACCCGGAGACCGGGGTGGCCGAGCCCTTCCTGCTGGTGGATGACTGGCTGCATGTGGGCGGTGCCGGCCATCGCGGTGGCGGGGCGGCGGCGCTGGAGCGGGTCCGGCGCGCCTATGACACCGAGGGGCCGCAGGCCCTGCTGGAGCGGCTCGTCGCGGGGGCGCACTGATACCGGCGGTGGCCCCCGGTCAGGATCACGGGCGTTGGCGGGACACGGGCCCTGAAACGAAAAACGCCGCCGGAAGGACCGGCGGCGTAAAAAAGACTGCACTCAGGCGCAGGCTCACTCGGCGGCGGGCGCCTTCTTGGAAGACGGCGTGGTGGCCGGGCCCTTGACCTTCTTGCCTTCGCGGTTGTCCACGCGCTCGGCGATACGGGCCGACTTGCCGCGACGGTCGCGCAGGTAATAGAGCTTGGCGCGACGCACCTTGCCGCGGCGCACGAGCTTGATGGAATCGATCAGCGGCGAGTGCACGGGGAACACGCGCTCCACGCCTTCGCCGTAGGAGATCTTGCGCACCGTGAAGCTCTCGTTGAGGCCGCCGCCATTGCGGGCGATCACAACGCCTTCGTAGGCCTGAACGCGGGTGCGCTCGCCTTCGACGACCTTCACGTTGACGATAACGGTATCGCCGGGCTGGAACGCCGGAACCGGGCGCTGCTCAGCAAGGCGGGCGGCCTGTTCGGCCTCAAGCGTCTGAATGATGTTCATGTCACCAACCTCGTTAGCGGCGCAAACGCGTCGTTCCGTCCGGAACGCTGCCCCGGCACCGCATCGTGTCGTTTTAAGTTAAGGGACGGGCGGGCCTATAGCGCAGTTTCATCCCGCTGTCATGGGGTTTCCTGCGGTTTGCCGGCCATCAGGTCCGGCCGCCGCTCCCGCGTCACCACTTCCGCCTGCGCCCGCCGCCAGGCCCGGATGCGCGCATGGTCGCCGCTGGTCAGGATGTCGGGGATCTTCCGGTCCTCGAACACCTGCGGGCGGGTATATTGCGGATATTCCAGCAGCCCGTCCGAGAAGCTCTCGTCGGTTCCGCTCTCGCTCTTGCCCATGACGCCGGGAATGAGCCGCACGCAGGCGTCCAGCATCAGCAGGGCCGCGCTCTCCCCGCCGGAGAGCACCACGTCGCCCACGCACACTTCCTCAAGCCCGCGCGCCGCGACGATGCGCTCGTCCACCCCCTCGAACCGGCCGCACAGCACCACGGCCCCCGGCCCGGCCGCGAGGGCGGCGACGCGCGCCTGCGTCAACGGCCGGCCGCGCGGGGTCATGAGCAGGCGGGGGCGGGGATCGTCGGGAGGGGAGACCGCGTCGATGGCGCGGGCGAGCACATCCGCCCGCATCACCATGCCCGGTCCGCCGCCGGCGGGGGTGTCGTCCACCGAGCGATGGCGGTCGAGCGCGAAATCGCGGATCTGCACCGCGTCCAGCGCCCACAGGCCGGCAGCAAGGCCCTTGCCCGCCAGCGCATGGCCGAGCGGGCCGGGAAACATCTCGGGATACAGCGTGAGGACGGTCGCACGAAAGCTCATGCCCGCCTCATGCGCCGGCCCGCGCCCGCCGTCAAACGCGGGCTGCGGTCACTTGATCTCGAACAGCGTGGAGAAGCCGGAGATGTCGAACACTTCGCGAATCTGCGGCTGGAGCGAGCGCAGTGCGAGGTCGCGCTTGGCGGTGCGCATGGCCTTGCCGGCGACGAGCAGCGCGCGCAGGCCCGACGAGGAGACATAATCC
This sequence comes from Rhizobiales bacterium 12-68-15, assembly GCA_002279855.1. Classification (GTDB taxonomy): domain Bacteria; phylum Pseudomonadota; class Alphaproteobacteria; order Rhizobiales; family Xanthobacteraceae; genus Aquabacter. The sequence continues at coordinate 14,039 of NCCY01000023.1, read as the reverse complement.
ACGCCGGCCAGATCGACGGTGATTCCGCCGTCCGTGCTGCTGATCGCCTCCATCAGGCTCGCCTCGAAGGGCTTGGCATTGGGCGTGTCGAGGCGCCCGGACACCTTGAGCACCACATCGGATCCCGCCTGTTCACGATCAATCTGCATCAGACCCGTCCAATAAAAGCGGAGAACATCTCACGTCCGATTAGCCGCATTCGCGGTGTCGCGCAATGTGCCCGCGAGGCGATGGAGCAGCCAGACCGCCCGTTCGAACAGGCTGACGGCGACCAGCAGTTTGCGCGCATCCTCCCCGGTACCGATGGCGCCGCTGGCGAGGGTGCGGCGGATGCGGTCGAGGACGGTACTGCGGTCGGTGGTCAGTTCCAGCAGCAGCTCGATCTCGCTCTGCGGCCCGTTGCGTGCCTCCGCCAGTTCCAGCACGAGCGTGCGCAGCGCCTCGGCGAGGTTGAACAGCAGGGGCGGGGGCGCCTCGTAGCCGTCGGTCACGTCCGCGAACTCCTTCAGCGTATCCTGAAGCGAGAGCAGCAGCCGCTGGCGGTCCTGGAGCAGGAGGGCGAGGTCGAGATCCTCGCGCGACAGGTGGCGGTCGATGAGTTCCACGAGGAAGTGGCCGGTGGCCTCGCCCACCGCATGGGCGCCGCGCCAGTGCAGGGCGCGATGGGCGGCATTGTCGGCGGCGCGCTGGTCGAGGTCGGGCAGGAGCTCGGGCAGGTTGCCGATGAGCCGGTCGGTCTCGCTGGCGGCAAGTTCCAGCGCCGAGGGTGGGTCCACCATGGCCTGATCGTCGATGAAATGCGGCTTGGAGACATTGTCTTCCTGGCTCGGCGGGCTGAACCGCCGGGCCAGCGCCTCCGTCGTCCCGCAGAACAGGGTGGTGGCGGCAGCCCCGGTCACCTGGAGCAGCAGGAACACCACCGAGATGACGAAGCTCGGCCCGTTCTGTCCGAGGGCGACGATCCGGGCGGCGGGCTCATAGCCCGCGAGGTCCGCGCCGAGCCACGCCAGATAGACCACGAGACAGCCCACCAGCTTCACGAAGATGTGCGCGAAGCAGAGCTGCTTGCCGGTGCCCTGAAGGTTGCCGGCGGAGATGAGCGTCGCGATCCCCGAGCCGAAATTGGCGCCGAGAACGATGAAGAAGGCATCCGACAGATCGATCGCACCCGTGCCGATGGCGGCGACACACAGGATGGTGGCGGTGGAGGCGGACTGGGTGAGGGTCGCGGCCGCAAAGCCGATGAGAATCCCCACCAGCGGCGTCACGCCATTGAGCAGCGCGGCCATGGTCTCGCGCGGCACGTCCTGCGGGGCGAGCTTGATGAAGCTCAGCCCGAGGAACAGCAGGGCAAGGCCCAGCAGCACGCCGATCCATTCCCGCCGTTCCGCGGTGCGATCGAGGCGGAACTGGTAGGCGATGCCGACCATGGCGACGAGGTAAAGCACCGCCACCTTCAGGTCCACGGAGGCAATGAAGACCAGCGCCGAAGTGCCGATATTGGCTCCGGCGACCACGGGAATGGCGTCCCGCGTGGTGAGGATGCCGCCGCGCACCAGATTGCCGGCGATCAGCGTCACCGCATTGCTGGACTGGACGATGGCCCCCGCGAGCGTGCCGCAGGCCAGACCGATGAGCCGCGAGCGGGTGGCGGCCTTGAGGATGGCGCGCACCCGCCGCCCCATGGCTTGCTGGAGATGCCCGGACAGCAGCTTGAGGCCGATGAAGAGGAGGCCGAGGCCGGCAAGGAGTTCAGCAATTGCGAGCAAGGGAAGGACCGTTTGAAGTCTGGCGTCAGGGAGAGGCCGCCCCGTCCGTCGCGGCCTTCGGGCCGGCGATCAGCGTCAGCTCGTTGCGATCGCCGACGCGGGCATAGCCGAAGTCGCTCAGATAGTGGCGCATGAAGCGAAGTCCGTGGCCGCCGATCCGCGCCTCTTCCACATTCTCGGCGAGCTGCGGCGAGGCCTGGGCGGTCGGATCGAAGGCGACCCCGTTATCGATGATTCGGATGCCGATGGCCTCCGGTGCCGGACGGAAATATTCCAGCACGATCTCGGGATCATGACAGGTGTTTTCAAACCCGTGGGTAATCACGTTGGCCAGCGCCTCCTCAACGGAGAGTTCGAGCCCGAAGAGCATTTGCTGCGCCCAGTCCTCCTGCTCCCCCAGTTCCTCCAGCCATGCGGACACCCTGGAAATCTCGTCCACATCCGCCGCGATGGTGAGGGACGACAGCCGTGGCGATGGGGGGGAAGAGGTCATGAAAATACGAACGCCCGTAGGGGGTGGCGGCCGCGCCGGGTGGGTGAATCCCGACCGCAGCAGACGGAGCGTCCGCAGGCTATATCCGTCCGCGCGGGGCGGCAATCGCGGAGTGGAGCGGCGATTTGCGGGCGCGGCGCCATCCGTTTCCCCTCCGCGATCAGAGCGTGTGGGAGGCAGAAGGTGCAAACAGGATGCCCGGCCGTCCCGACGGCAGGCGGGTGCGGGCGAAGCCGCGCCAGCCGCGTGCCAGCAGGTCGTGCTGGGTGTCGAGGTCCATCGGGTCCACGCTAACAGCCTGATCCTGCAGATAGAGGGCGCGGTCCCGTACCATGAGATAGCGCAGGTAGCCGCCATAGCAGGGCACCAGCGCGTGGATGGGAAAGCCTTCCGCGAGAAGATTGGTCCAGCTCGGCATATTTGCGGGTGCGGCGGTGGAGAACAGCAGCATGCCGCGCGGCGCCATGGCGACACGGGCGGTAATGGTGGCGCGCTGGAGCCTGCGGCCGCGAAACTCCGGGGCCACCGATGCGCCGGAGAGCCGCCCCGTGGGGCAGTCCTTCGCCACGCCCAGCGCCTCTTCCCAGGTGTCGGTGGGTGCGTGGCGGTGCTGGAGGATGCCGTAGGCCACGAGATGGGGCGCGAAGGCGCCGATGATGCGCCCCCGGCCGTCGAGAATCCCTTCGAAATAGGCGCGCTTTTCCGGCTTCACGATGTCGGGCCGCACCACCGGCCCCATGGCACGGTGATGCAGCGCCTCCACGGCGTCCACGTCTGCGGCGCCGAGTTCGCGCCAGGTCAGCGTTTCGGCATCCTCGGCATGGGCATTCGGCTGACCCATCAGGACAGCACCTCGGCATAGTTCAGCATGACGATGGGCGGATAGACCCCCAGCGCCTTCGCCACCTTCATGTTGATGATGAGGGCGAAGCGCTTGAGGGTCTCGATGGGAATGTCGCCGGGCGCGCGCTTCTGGACGAGGATTTCCACCGCCTTGGACGCGGCGAGCTGGCCCACGGAATAATAGCGCGACACCAGCCCCACCAGCCCGTCGCCCTCGCGCAGGAAGAATTCTGTGGAGCCGAAAGTGGGCAGGCCCACCTCGATGGCGACGGGCGCGATACGGTTGAAGACGGTGGCGAGGAAGGTGTCGGGGGGCAGATACAGCCATTCCGCCCCCTTCTGGCGCAGGTCGCGCACGAACTGCTCGACGCCCTCGCCGGTGGGAAGGTTGCCGGACATGGCAAGCGGCTGGCGGAAGAGGGTCAGGTTGTTGGCTTCGCAGAAGGCCTGCATCTCGTTCACCACCACCAGCGAGTTCGACTCGTTGGGGGAATAGATGACGCCCACTTTCGAGAACGGCTTGTAGGTCTGCATGGCGCGCATCTGCACGTCGGTGGGCACCACATGCACCGCGCCCGTCACGTTGCGTCCCGGCTTCGCCACGGAAGCCGCGATCTTGCTGCGCACCGGCGCCGCGACCAGCGCGAACACCACCGGAATGTCACGCACGAAGGGCGCGTCCGGCGGGGCATCATAGGGCCCGGCGACGGCGAGGGTGTTGGGGGTGCCGTAGGTATAGATCAGGTCCGGTTTGAAGGTGGGCAGAACCTCGGCAAGGATCGGCTTCACCCGCGCGGCATTTCGGTCGACGTCGCGGGTCATGAACTCAACCTTGACGCCGGCGGCATCGAAGAAGCTGCGGAAGCCGCGCTCCACGTCCGTCTCGCCGCGGAAGGTGAGCATGAGGATGCGGTAGGGCTGCTGCTGCACCATCTGCTGGGCTAAGGCAGGAACGCCCAGCGCCCCGGCGGTGCCGGCGCCGAGGCCGAGCGAGAGAAGCGAACGGCGATCGATCACGATGCTGTACCTTCGGATGAGAGGGCGGTGGGGCCGGACGAATCCGCCTTGCGGCGGCCGGTTCCGGTCAAGGCGAAGCCGAGCGCGCCGGCCACCGCGAACAGCCCGATCAGGGTGCTTGCGGAGGCAAAGCCGGCGACGGCGAGAAGAAAGCCCGCAGCGGCGGGTCCGGTGGCATTGCCCGTGCGCTCGATGAGCCGGAACAGGCCGAGCACGCCGGCCGAGCGCCCCCCCGGCACATGCCGGGCGGCTTCAGCCACCATGGAAGACTGGGGCGCGATGGACAGCGCCTGCCCGAGCCCGAGCAGGGCGAGGACCAGGGCGACGATGACCGGGGAGGTGCCTACCAGCAGGAGCAGGGTGCCGCTGCCGGCAATGAGCCCTCCCGCCGTCACGAAGGCGGCGCGGGCATTCAGCCGGTCCGCGAAATGGGCGGCGATGGGCACGCCGATGACCATCAGCACCGGATAGATCATCTGGAGCCGGCCGATGGCGGCGGCGCTGTAGCCCTGGTTCTGGAGTTCCACGGGCACCAGATAGAAGCACACCGCCACCAGCAGGAACTTGGCCGGCAGCGCGCAGCCGAGCAGCAGCGCCGCAAGGCGCGGCGCGCCGAGGGCCGCCCGCAGGTCGGAGAGGCCGACACCGGCGCCGCCCGTGAGCGGCTGGGAGCGCGGCATGGTGAAATAGGCCACCAGCAAGCCGAGCACGGCCAGAACCGCCGAGCCAAGGAAGGCGGCGTGGTCACCGAGGCGATCCGCAAGCACGCCGCCGATGGGCGGTCCGCACAGGCCCGCCACCATGATGGCGCGCACGAACACGGCGAGCGCGGCGGTGCGCTCCTGCGGCCGGGACAGGTCCACCACATGCCCCTGCGCCGAGACGAAGACGAGGGCATAGCCGATGGCCGCCGTGGCGCGGCTGACGAGGAACAGGCCGAAATGATCGGTCAGGGCGGAGCCCACATAGCTGAGCGCCGCGATGGCCGCGCCGAGGACGAAGCCGCGCCGGCGCCCGAGGCGTTCGGACAGGACGGCGAACGGAAGCTGGCTGAGGGCCACCACCGCCATGAACACCACGATCGGCAGCGACATGGCGAGGTCGCGGCCGATATTGAGATCGGGCGTGGCCATGCTGCCGGCGAGGCGGGGCAGGAACGGGCGCGCCAGTTCTTCCGCCATCATGAACAGGAACAGGGCCGGGCGGATGATGGTGGCGGCGTGGTTTTCACCCGCATGGACCGCGCCGAGCCCGAAGCGCGCGCCGATGGCGTCGAGATCCACCAGCGCGCCGGTGTCGCCCCGCCGCTCGGCGGCCTCCCGCGCGTGCGCGTGCCGTTCATGCAGGCGCGCCACCTGCGCGTCGATGGGCATGACGAGGGGGGATTTCTCCGCCGCGTCGGTGTGCAGCCAGAGGCGGCCACGGGACAAGGCGCGGACCCGCGCCTCAAGCGCAGCGAGGGCCTCTGTGCTGCTCGCGCCCACCACCAGCGCCACCAGTTCCAGCGCCACCAGCAGGGAGACGAGGCCGATGAAGGCCACATCCACCAGCAGCGCATGAACCTGAGAAGAGACCACGCCCGGATCAATGGTGATGATGAGGCTGGCGAGCGGAATGCCGCTTCGCGCGGTGACGGATGTGATGACGGTCGGCGGGTCCGGATCGGCGGGGGGTGTCCCGGCATGGCCGAGGATGCGGCCGTCCGGTGTCACCAGCTTCAGGTCTGCAAGTTCCACATTGGCGCGTTCGAGACCGTCCAGATAGGCGTTCACACCCACCAGCTTGTCCAGCGGAACGCCGGCAGTCACCGCGTTCTCGATGAGGGCCGCTGCCGAGCGGCCGACGGATTCCGCCTGTGCGGCGATAGCCGGAACGATGGTGCGTTCCACCGCGCTGTGGGCGGCAAAGCCGATGGCGGCGAGCGCCGCGCACAGGACGACGGCGATGGCGATCGAGATGCCGGCGCGCAGCCCGATCACGTCCGCTCTCCCTTCGGCCCGGTGGATGCGAGGGCTGCGGGGTTTATGGCCGCAGCATGGGCCGCCTCCGCCTCCGCCAGCGCGGAGCGGGCCGCCGGCGGCCAGAGCGCCGGGTCCGCCGCACGCCGGGCGGCGCGGCCGAGGCCGTTTGCCAGCAGCAGGCCGATGGCGATGGTGGCGAGCCCCGCGCCGATCAAGGCGGGCATGGCGATGGCCGTCAGGTCGCGGGCGAGCGCCGCCTCGCCCTGCGCCAGCGTCGCGGGATCATAGCGCACCACGATCCGGCCGATCACGGCGGCAAGGTCATTCTCCACCGCCCGGCTGACGGTGCCGGGCGCGCGGGCGCCGTCTGCCCGCCCGATGCGGTCGGGGTCGCTGCTGAACAGCACCCGGTTCCGCTCGTCGGTGATGTCGATGGAGATGATGGTGGGGTCGAGCCGGGCCTCCCGGCGCGCCAGGTCCGCAAGGGGCGCCTGTGCGGGAAGCGTGATGCCCAGCGACGCGGCGGTTTCCGCGCTGACCGCGATTCGCGCGGCGGTGACGTTGAACCGCGCCTCGATCGCCTTGCGATGGGCCGTCTGGAGGGTGACATAGGAAAAGTAGGCGCCGAACGCCACGCAGGCCGCTGCGATCAGCGCGAAGACCAGGATCAAACCCAGCGAAATGCGGATCATCCCGGCTGCTCCCCCTGCGCGTCAGGCCCATGCTCGCGTCGAGATCGACCGATAACCCGCCAGCCCGGATAAGCAAGCCCGGAATGCAATTTTTCGCAGCCCGGGCCGGGCGCCGCCGCCGGCCGCATTGTCACCGGGCAATTTGGATGCCTGCGCAATTTGCTCTGGTTTGCGAACGCCCTTGCGGTTAACGTCCGCCGCAACTGGCGGCACGCGCTTCATTCATGACATTCTTCGGACGGCTCATCCTCGTCATCTGCGTTTCCCTGTCTGCCACCATCCTCGCGGTGGCGGGAACGGCTTTCTTTGTCGGCGAGAAGGTGGGCGAGGAAATCGAGCTGGCCCGCGTCTCCCATTTACTGGGAACCTTGAAGCAGACGACCGAAGCCAACCTCGCGATCGGCCTCTCGCTGGACGAGATTTCCTCCCTGCAGCCGATGATCGAGCGCGAGAAGGCCGATGATGCCGGCATCGTCGTGATCGACATCTTCAATGCTGCGGGAATTTCCGTGCACAGCACGGACCGGGGCTCCATCGGCGAGCAGGTCGAATCAGCCTGGAAGACGAATCTCGGCCATGACGGGATCTGGCACGGCCGCCTGCGGGGCGAGGCGGTGTTCGGCACACGGTTCGAGAACGACCTCGGGGTCGCCGGCGGCATTGCCGTGACGGTGTCCGGCGCCGGTCGCGCCGGGCGCACCGAGGTCATGAGCATGGATCTTGCCGGCCGCGCGGCCGTCCTCGGCGGGGGGGCGCTCATCGTCGGCCTCGTCCTGTCGGTGGGCTGCGCCTTCTGGCTGGGACGTCCGTTCCGCCGCGTCGCCACCCTTCTCGGCGGAGAGCCGGCGGCGGACCTCGGCAGGCTGGATGCGATGGACCGGCTCGCGGTGCGCGTCCGGGACAACTGGACCGCCACCGGCGAGCGCATGGCGCGCGGGCAGAAGCAACTGGAGGCGCTCGATGATATCGAGTGAGGCGGACGCGGCCACCGGACTCGGGGACCGGCTCCTCTGCGCGCTCCTCGCCTTCCTCGTGGTGCTCACCGTGGGCGGCGCCGCCAGCTACGTGCTGGTGGAAGGCTTCACGGATCGGGTCGAGCACGCCGCGCGCCGCGATGCGCGCCTCATCGGCGATACGGTGGCGCGCTCGCTGGCAAGCCAGTTCGAGAAGGCCGCCCGCTACGGCATTCCGCTCAAGCTGCTGCCCGGTGTGGAGACCTATCTTGCCGACACGCTGCGCCAGACGCCGGGACTGACCCGTATCGTGGTGCGCGGTCCCGACGGGCGCGAGGTGCGCAGCGCCATCGGGCCGCATGAGGGGACCGACACCATGGTGGCGCGGATCACCATCGACGGGATCCCGTTCGGACAGGTGGATGTGACGACGACGCCGGTCACCCTCAGCGCCCTGCTGGAGTCTCTCGACTGGCGCGCCGGCCTCACGGTGGTAGCCGGTGCCCTGCTCGCGGCGGTGGCGGCAGGTCTTTATGCCGGCGGTGCCCTTGCGCGGGGACGCCGGCGGCTGGTGAAGGCCATGACCGCCAGCCTTGCCCCGGGTGCGGGCGAAGCCGTGATGCCCGCCACCGGGCGCGGCGCCCTGCGGTCCGCCTTCCAGGCGCTGGGCGCTGGCGAGCGGCGTGCGAGCGCCCGCCGCAATGCCTTCGATGCCTATGCCGACGAATTGCTGGCGGTGGACTTCGACGGCCGGCTCAGGCTGGAGATTGCCCGCATCCGGCGCGAGGTCGCAGCGACGGCACCTCCGGCGGACGAACCGTCCCAGATGCGAGAGCCGTAATGCTTCTGCGCACCCGCATCACCCTCATCGTCGCGTCCGGCTTCATCGCCCTCATGGTGACGTTCTGGGCCTCCAGCCTCGTGCGAGACCGCCTGGAGGCCGATCGCACCGCCGCCGTTGCCATTTCCGGGCAGGCAGCGCTCTGGCGCGAGATCATGGAGGTTCAGGTCTCCGACCTGCTCCAGAAGCTCGATGACATGCAGGCGGACGTCAATCTGCGCATCGCCGTTACCTTCGCAAACCGGCAGGGCGTGCTCGCGGCGCTGGAAGACCTCAATGTCAGCGCCAAGGACGAGAGCCTCTCGTTCGAGCTGGTGGGGGAAGACCGCGACGTTTCCACCATCATCGGCGACCCGACGGCGCGGGGCATTCTGGATGCCGGGACGCTCGACCGCGCCTTCGCCGGCAATATCGTGTCCGGCGTTCGGCTGGTGTCCGCCGGTCGCGCCGTCATCGTCGCAGCGCGCACGGTGTCGCTCGCCAATCGCGGCCGGGTGGTTCTGGTGCTCGCGCGGGATGTCAGCGCGGCCCTTGGCCGGTTCGCGAACAGCATCGAGGCGCAGGCGACCCTGCTTTCGCTGCGCGAGCGGGTGCTCGCCACCACCAACCAGAGCCTCTGGAACGAGGCGGATCTTCACCTGTCGCCCCGCCAGCCCGCTTATCTGCGGGCGAAGGTGGGCGACCGGGTCTATTCGATCACCTCGGTTCCGGTGGACGGCATCACCGGCGGGACCATCGGTGCGCTGGTGAGCCTGAAGGACAATACGTCCGCCTGGCATGCGCAGGACACGCTGCGGTCCGTCGCGATCTTCGCCGGCATCGCCCTCGCGGTGCTCGGCATTGCGGGGCTCAACATCTTCCTCTGGTACAGTTTCCGTCCGCTCGAACACGCCATCAGTGTCCTTCAGGCCCTGTCCAAGGGCGATACCTCGGTCGTGCTGGACCATACCGGCAATGACGAGATCGGCCGCATCGGGCAGGCCATTGCCGGCCTCCGGCGCAACGTGCAGGCGCTCGCGGAATCCCGCCGCCACCGCGACCGCGTGCGGCGCCGGCAGGAGGCGGTGATTTCCACCGAGCTGAAGCTGCTGGCGGATTCCATCGACCCCACCGACCGCGAGGAGGTGATGGCGCTGCTGGCCTCGCCCAAGGGAGCGGAGTCGGAGGACGAGCTGCGGCGCCTCGCCCGCGTGATGCACGATCTGTCCCGGCGCATCGTCGATCAGCACACCCGCCTCTCCTCCATGGTGGTGGAACTGCGCGAGGCGCTGATTACCAAGACCAAGCTGGCGGGCCTCCAGCAGGAACTGGAGATTGCCCGCGAGGTGCAGCTCGCCATCCTGCCGAAGAGCTTCCCCGAAGACCCGCGCCTTGTGCTGAGCGCCCACATGACCCCGGCCCGCGAGGTCGGCGGCGACTTCTACGACTATTTCCACATCGACGAGCGCACCGTGGGCTTCGTGGTGGCCGATGTGTCCGGCAAGGGCGTGCCCGCCGCGCTGTTCATGGCCATCGCCCGCACCCTGCTGCGCTCCACGGCGCTGTTCGAGCGCTCCCCGGCCGGCTGCGTGCGGCGGGTGAATGATCTGCTCGCCATGGAAAACGAGCAGATGCTGTTCGTGACCATGTTCTACGGCACGCTCGACCTCGAGACCGGCCATGTGGCCTATGTGAATGCGGGCCACAACCTGCCCTACCGCATCACCCCCACCGGGGAGATCACCACGGTGCCGAGCACGTCGGGCGTGGCGGTCGCGGTGGTGGAGGGCTTCGTCTACAAGGAAGGCGCGCTCGACCTTCTGCCCGGCGAAACGCTGATGCTGTTCACGGACGGTGTCACCGAAGCCATCGACATCGACGGCGAACTCTATGGCGATCCGCGCCTCGAAGCCTTCCTCGCCACCGGCGTGTGGGACTGGACGGTGGAGGAAATCTGCCACCAGACCCTGATGTCGATCCGCGAGTTCGAGCGCGGCGCGCCGCAGGCGGACGACATCACCTGCCTCGCCCTGCGCTATTTCGGCGGGCGCGCACCCACCATCTGACGGTCACGAAGTCCGTGTCGCGCGGGCCTGTGGGCGCGTGCCATGCGCCGCCATGGCGGACCCATGCGCTCGGGTCATGGGCTTTTTACTGGCCACCGGCAGCGGCTTGGGCGAAAACGGCGCGGAACTTGTGCCGCGTCCCCTCTCCGGGCCGCTCTGAATCGAGGCGGGAGCCTGCGGGGGCGGTGCTCCCGCTGCGGGCCGCCGGAAAGGTGACGGCGTGACCAGCCTCGCTTCGGCCACGGACCTGCCCCGGCGGGAATTCGCCACCATTTCCATCGTCAGCGCGGCGCACTTCATCAGCCATCTGCTGCAGCTTGCGCTCGCGCCGCTGTTCATCGCCATGCGGGCGGATCTCGGCCTGTCCTTCACGGAGCTGGGTGTCGTCCTGTCGCTGTTCTACCTGTTCTCCGGCGGCGGGCAGGTGGTGGCGGGCATTCTGGTGGACAGGTTCGGCGCCCATCGCCTGCTCATCGGCGGCATGGCGCTGCAATCCGCCGCCATCGGAGCCATGGGGCTCGCACCGGACTATCTGAGCCTGCTGCTGCTCGGGGCGCTGGCGGGGCTCGGCAACAGTGTCTATCACCCGGCCGACCTCTCCATTCTCAGCCACAAGATCAGCCCGCGCCGCCTCGGTCGCGCCTTCGCGCTGCATGTGGTGGGCGGCAGCATCGGCTATGCGGCCTCGCCCGTGGTCACCGGCACCCTCGGGCTTCTCTATGGCTGGCGGGTGGCCCTGATCGCCACCGGGCTGTTCTGCCTGATCGTGACCGTCGGCTTCCTGCTGGCGCTGCCGCTCCTGCGCATGGAGGGCGTGCAGGCGCGCCGGGGCCCCGCGGCCGCCGCCCCCGCCGCGCCGCGGTTTCTCGACATCGCGCGCATGCCGGTGGTGCTGCTGGCCTTCTTCTACTTCTTCCTGACGGCGATCTGCCTCGCGGGCATGCAGAGCTTCGGCATTTCCGCGCTCCAGGAAGGCTTCGACATGACCCTCGCCTTCGCCGCCATGACGTTGACCTTCTACCAGGGCGGCAACATCTGCGGCATCCTCGTCGGCGGCCATATCGCCGACCGTGCCACCCACCATCACCGCATCGCCATGGCCGGCCTTGGCGCGGCAGCGGTCGCGCTCGCCATCGTCGGCTTCACCCAGCTTCCGCCCGTGGTCACCTTGTGCCTCGTGACGGCGGCGGGCGCGTTCATCGGCATCACCACCCCGTCGCGGGATGTGCTGATCCGCCATGCGGCGCCGGAAAATGCGCGCGGCAAGGTGTTCGGGCTGGTCTATTCCGGCTTCGACCTGGGCTCGCTCACCGGCCCCATCATCTATGGCGCGCTGCTGGATGCCCACCTGACCCATGCGGTGTTCCTCGCCGCAGCCGCGCCCCTGGTGGTGGCGATGGTGACCGTGATCGGCGTGCGGGTGCGCCCCAAGGCCACCCCGGTGGCGCCCGCCTGATCCCGCCGGCTCCGCGCTGCGGGCATGGTCGGGCGGATCACCTGTCGGGGCGCAGCAGCACCTTGCCGGGATTGAGCAGCCCCGCCGGGTCCATGGCATCCTTCAGCCGGGCCATGACATCCAGCGCCACGGGGTCCTTGTAGAGGCGCAGTTCCTCGCGCTTGAGAAAGCCGATCCCGTGCTCCGCCGAGATCGAGCCGCCGAGCGCGGACACATAATCATGCACCAGACGGTTGAAGCCTTCCCAGCGCGCGAGGAAGGCCGCCTTGTCCATGCCGGCCGGCTGGCTCAGGTTGAAGTGGATGTTGCCATCGCCCACATGGCCGAAGGCGCACACCCGCACGCCTGCCATGTGCGCTTCGCACAGCCGGGAGGCTTCGACCACGAATTCCGCCACCCGGGAGACCGGCACGGAGACATCGTGCTTGATGGAGCCGCCCTCCGCCTTCTGCGCGTCGGACAGGTCCTCCCGCAGGCGCCACAGGGCGTCGGCCTGGGCTTCGCTTGCGGCGACGACCGCATCCTCCACCTCGCCCGCCTCCATGGCCGCTGCCAGCACCTCTTCCGCGAGGCTCGGGAGATCGTCGGAGATGCGGGTGGAGGTGAGTTCCGCCAGAACATAGAAGGCGTGGTCGCCCGCCAGCACCCTCCGGTGGCCGGGCATGTGGCGCAGGACGAGGTCCATGCCGAAGCGCGGCATCATCTCGAAGCCGGTCAGGGCATCCCCCGCCACGGCCCGGAACCGGCGCATCACGGCGAGCACGGCCTGCGGGTCCGGCACGCCGGCAAGAAGCGTCGTGCGGTGGCGCGGGCGCGGGAACAGGCGCAGCACGGCGGCGGTGATGACGCCCAGCGTCCCTTCCGCGCCGATGAAAAGGTCCTTCAGCGCATAGCCGGTATTGTCCTTGCGCAGGCGGGAGAGGCCGTTCCAGATCCGCCCGTCCGCCAGCACCACCTCCAGCCCAAACGTCAGCTCGCGCATGTTGCCATAGCGCAGGACCGCTGTGCCGCCCGCATTGGTGGAGAGGGTGCCGCCGATGCGGCATGAGCCCTCCGACGCGATGGAGAGCGGAAACAGGCAGCCCGCCGCCTCCGCCGCCGCCCGCGCGGCATGGAGCGTCACGCCGGCTTCCACGGTGAGGGTCAGGTCGGTGGCATCGACGGCGCGGACGCGGTCCAGCCGCTCCAGCGACAGGAGCAGGCTTCCGAACGGGACCTGACCGCCCACAAGGCCGGTATTGCCTCCCTGCGGCACGACCGGTAGCCCGGCCTCGGCGCAGGCGGCAAGGCACAGGGAGACCTCGTTTGTGGAGGCGGGGCGCAGGACGGCCGGGGTCGCGCCGGGAAACAGGCCGCGCGGCTCCACCAGATAGGCCGCCATGTCCGCCGGTCCCGTCAGTACCCCGCGCGGTCCGAGAGCGTCCGACAGACGCGCCAGCACGGAGGCGACCTGCGCTTCAGGCAGGCGCAGCGGGGGAGGGGGGATGCTCGACATGGCCGGGACACTGGCGGAGGCGCGCGGCGCGATCAAGAGGCGCGGTGTCATTCCGGTGCTCCGACCGCACATGGCGCGGGATGACGGGTCTCCTGGGGACGGGTCCGCGCCCGCCGTGGGCAAGGCCCCTCAAGGGGTGGCCTTGCGGCTCCGCTTGTGCTGCTTTCGTCATGGATGTGTGGCTTGATGGCGGCACGCGGAACCCGTCCGCCCCGCAGAGCAGCCGATGGATGTGAGCTTATGAAGAAGATCGCCCTGGAAGAGCATTTCATCATTCCATCGCTGGTTGACCGCCTGATCGAGGGCATGCCCGTGGTCACGCACGAGGCGCAGCATGCGCTGGTGGATCTGCTCTCCGATCTCGGCGAGCGGCGTCTTGCGGCCATGGATGCGGCGGGCATCGAGGTGTCCGTGCTTTCCATTTCCGGCCCCGGCGTCCAGGCGGAGCCGGATGCTGGCCGGGCGGTGGATCTG
>NCCY01000305.1 GCA_002279855.1 Rhizobiales bacterium 12-68-15 | reverse complement strand
GGCCATGGAGATCCGAGAGGTGTTCGCGCGCAATCTGAAGGCCTTGCGGCTGGCCAAGGGGCTGTCGCAGGAGGAGCTTGCGCACCTCGCGGACATTGACCGCACCTATATCAGCTCGCTCGAGCGGTGCGTTTACAACGCCAGCATCGATGTGGTGGAGCGGCTCGCCTCGGTTCTCGGCGTCGAGGCCTCCGACTTGCTCCTGCGTCGGCCGACAGACCCGATCGAGACCGATCTCGAAGACGGCAATTAGGGCTCGATTGTAGACATCATCGCGATCTTCGCCGCTTGCCGATGGAGTGCGTCCCCGGCCTCTTTGGCCGGGGACGCGGTCCGCGCTTCAGTCGCTGCGGCGCCCGTTGGGGCGGGACCAGATGAGGGAGAAGTTCTCGCCGTCCTCGTCGTCGAAGAGGTTGGCGTAGATGGCGGCGGTGAAGCTCGGATCGTCGAGCTTGAGGCCCAGATAGTCGCGGCCTTCGGTGGAGCGCTTGGACCAGGCGGCCCCGATCTCGGCGCGGCCGACCAGGACCCGGTGGCTCGGGGCGTTCTCGCCGGTGGCGCGGGTGTCGGGGACGATGCGCACGCCCCGGGCCTGCACGCTGAGGGTCACGATGTCGCCGGTGAACTCGTTGGTGCCGGTCTTCTTGAAGGTGCCGATGGTGGCCATGTTCCGTCTCCGTCCTGTCTCCTGAGCCCGCACCATTGCGGCCTCGATGGCGATCGAGAGGCCGGAGGCGAGCGACGCCACATCGCCTCGGGGTCCCCGTCGCGCTCGCGCGATGGGGTGAGGATTGCGACCGCAGCGCAGCGGAGGACGGCACAGGCGCGACTTTGTTGCTGCGCGAGGAATGACGGCGATCCAGGGTCCCCGCGCGGCTCAGCGCGCGGGGTGGGCGTCGGCAGGGGAAGAAAGTCGGGACCAGCCGTTGTGGCATAGGCGCTCGAGGCGCAGCCGTCCTTCGGCCAGATCAGGCCATTGAAGAGGCCGTTTGGAGCGGGCACTGGCGGACGGATGACGGAGAGGTGCGGCCCCCGCACCGGATACAGAGACCCGACCGACCCACACCGCCAGACGATGCCCTGAGTCGGGCCAATCTGCCCATTCCCCGTCCCGCCAACGTCGCGAATGCTCTGCCCCGAGGGGTCTTTCGGCTGCGACGCGGCCGCCGTCCTCCACCCGCACCCATCTTGCCGCATCAGAGGGCGAAGCCGGCGCGCCGGATCTCCGCTGCCTCCCGGCCTAGCCGGTTGACGCGAATGATGAAGCCCGCCGCTGTCTGGTGCGCCGAACGGATATCGCGGTGTCAGGGTGGGGAGCTGTGCCCGTCAGAAGGGCGGAACGCCTTCCTTCCGGTGATGCGGGCGCCGCCTTTGGCCGCGAGAGGGCGGCCGGCGGAACGAAAAGGCGGGCGATCGGGGCGATCGGACCCGCGAAAGGCACCTTCAGAGCCGGCGCGGTGGCGCAAGGGCCGACCGCAGCGTCGCACCGCTTACGGTTTCTCCATCCCCTTGGCGGCGAGCACCGGCGCCATGTCTGGCGCGGCGAGGGTGGCAAGGAAGCTCGCGGCGTTGTCGGCATTGGAGGGATTGGAGGGATTGGGGGCGAGCGCCCCGGCATAGATCGTATAGTTCTGGATCGTGGCGGGCAGCGGCGCCACCAACTCGGCACCGGGCACTGCGAGGATCTCGCTCACCTGATGGATGGCAAGATCCGCTTCGCCCGAGACCACCCGCGTCGCCACGAGGCCCCCCGGCACCAGCACGGCCTTGGCCTTCACCTCGTCGGCAATGCCCATCCTCTCGAACAGGCCGACCAGGTAGATGCCACTCGATCCCCCCGAAGCGGGGTCGATCATCGCCACCTTGCGGGTGGCGCGCAAAGCGGCCGTAAAGGCATCGGGCGTGGAAACGTCCGGCTTCGGCGCGCCGGCCTTCACCGCTACACCGATGCCGACCTTCGCGAGCGGCACCGGCGGGCCCGGTCCCACCCGGCTGCTCTTCTGGAGAGCGCCAAGGGCGGCAGGCGTCAGAATGAGCACGTCGAAGGCTTCCCCACCCTCCACCCGGCGGGCGAGCGCGCCGGCGGTGTCGTTATCCACCGTCACCTGCGTGCCGGTGGCCTCGGAGAATCGCTTGGCGACCTCGGTCACCACCGGCTTGAAAGCGCCGGTGGTGAGAACCTTCAGCTCGCCAGCGGTGGCGTGTCCGCAGAAAATGCCAAGGCCGAGCGCGAGGGTGGCGAGGCGCAGTACGGGCGCCCGGCGGGGAAATGTCCGGAGGGTGCGGGTCGCGGGCATGGGCTGCCTGTGGGCTGGTTCGAGGGTGGCCTGAGAATAGCGGGTCGATGCGTCAAGTCCTTTCACGGGCACGTGTTCAAAAGGGTTTGTCGTGCGCGCGATTCATGGCCGCCTGTTCGGCTGCTCATGATGGGAAGGGGTCGATTTCGCGGACGATCGCGGCTTCTTCGCCGTCATATTCGGCAGCCGGGGTGACAGAGAGCGTGCCGTCGCCGGCGCGGAAGATGATGACGGTGGCCATCAGGGTGGTGGCGAGGCTGAAGGCAAAGGCGTGAGCGATCTGCGCGGACATCGACCTGGCTCCTGCGCGAGCGGAGGTCCATCCCCCGCTGACAGGCGCCCGAAGAGGCCGGCCGGTGGCCGCAATCACCGCGTCAGGCGTAGCCGGAGCGGCGGCACGCACAGCGTAGTCCGACCCTTCATGGGTTGATGGCGTCAGGCCATCGGCTGGACCCAAGGATCAGCGTCGTGAAGCGGGGATGGTCGTCCGATCAGGAGACCGTAATGTTGGGCTGCTGCGCAGGTCGCTTCCGCCGGGTTATCAGGGCGAATACCTGCTGCCCGTGGCAGCTCGTCAGCTGTTGACGTTCCACGGATTGATGACCACCACACCCGCGGCATGGAAGGCGCTGGTATCGCGCGTGGCCACAGCGAAGCCCCGGGAGGCCGCGATCGCCGCGATATAGCCGTCGGGCGTTGGAAAGCCCTTCCCAGCCGCCCGCGCCTTGACCGCGAGGTCGGCATAGCGTCGTGCGGCAGCGATATCGAACGGCAGGACACGGTCAGCGAACAGCTCCATCACCCCGTCCAGGGCCTCGGTCAGCCGGTCTTTGCGCTTGCCCGCGGGCAGTGCACCGATGCCATACAACAGTTCGGCGATGGTGACGCTGGAGAGATAGAGCGTCTCGGCCGCCTGCTCGTCGAGCCACGCCCGCACGGTGTCGTCGGGCGAGGGCTTCATCGCCTCCGAGATGACGTTGGTGTCGAGAAGGATCATTCGAAACTCATCGGCTCGGCAGGTGTCCTGTCGCGTGCCGGGCTGAGCGCGTCGATGTCCTGCTTCGGTGCTGCGGCCATGCTGTGCCGCGCGCACCTTCAAGGCGCGGTGTGTCGCCTCGGAGAGGTTGCGGATCGTCACGGCTGGCATGATGGCGCCTCCAGTAGGGCTGATAGCGTTGATAGCAAAATAGAGGAGTTGCTATCATTTTCAAGATGGTGGGTCGGGCTGCGCTTATGCGCTGCCGGAGCCGAACCGATAGACCGGAATGCCCATCTTGCGGGCCTTGTCGGCCAGATTGTCCTGAATGCCCGTGCCGGGAAAGATCACGACCCCGATCGGCACCACGTTCAGCATCTGGTCATTGCGCTTGAAGGGCGCAGCCTTGGCGTGCTTCGTCCAGTCAGGCTTGAAGGCCACCTGCGGCACCTTGCGGCTGTCGGCCCAGAGGGACGCGATCTTCTCGGCGCCCTTTGGGGAGCCGCCATGCAGCAGCACCATGTCCGGGTGCTTGGCGTGGATCTGATCGAGCTTGGCCCAGATCTGCCTGTGATCAGCGGTGTCGCCGCCCGAGAAGGCGATCTTCGGCCCGGCGGGTACCAGCACCTCGGTATCCGCACGCCGCCTGGCGGCGAGGAAATCCCGGCTGTCGATCAGCGATGCGGTGAGGTGGCGATGGTTGACCCGTGATCCGGCCCGTGGCGTCCAGGGAGAGCCGGTGGCGATACGGTAGCGGTCGGCGGCGGCCTCGCGGAAGGTTTCCATGCCGTCGCGGCGGCCGATCAGGTTCATACCGATGTCGATCAGACGCTCCAGCTCCAGGGACTTCACCTCGGAGCCGTCCTGTTCATGCTGAAGCTGCTTCTGGGCCTGCTCGTTGACATCAAGCTTCTGCTCGATCCGGTCCACGGCGCGGTGGAACATGTTGACGGTCGACCAGAGGAGATCAGGGAGGTCGGCATCGAGGCTGGTGTCGGTGATCGTGGCGACCAGGGCGTC
>NCCY01000022.1 GCA_002279855.1 Rhizobiales bacterium 12-68-15 | reverse complement strand
CCAGACCGCCGCCGGGCCGCGCCTCGCGCTGCTGGAAGGCGGCGCCGACACGCTGCCGAGCGCGATCTTCTATCCCCGCAGCGGCGCGCCCCATGTGGGTCGCGCGGCCATGGCGGCCTATGTGGGGGGAGAGCAGGGGCGGCTCATGCGCTCGCTGAAGGCGGTGCTCGGCTCCAGCCTCATTGACGAGACTACGGCGGTGGGGCGCCAGAGGCTGGGATTCCGGCAGGTGATCGCGGCGTTCCTGGAGCAGGTGAAGGCGCGCGGCGAGGCGGCGGCGGGTGCACCGCTGGAGAGCGTCGTGCTCGGCCGCCCCGTGCACTTTGTGGACGGCGACCCGGCGGGCGATGCCAAGGCGGAAGCCGCGCTGGACGAGATCGCCGCCTCGGTGGGCTTCTCCACGCGCGCCTTCCAGTTCGAGCCCATCGCTGCGGCGCTGGACTATGAGCGGCAGGTCAATGGCGAGGAGCTGGCGCTGATCGCCGATATCGGCGGCGGTACCTCGGACTTTTCCGTGGTGCGTCTCTCGCCGGAGCGGCGCACCCACCCGGACCGCGCGGGCGACATCCTCGCCAATGACGGCGTGCGGCTGGGCGGCACGGATTTCGACCGTGGCCTCTCGCTCGGCACTGTCATGCCCCTTCTCGGCTATGGCGCGCCGCTGAAGCGGGCGGGTCTCTCCATGCCGGCGGCGCTCTATCTCGACCTTGCCACCTGGTCGGCCATCAACCGCCTGTACGATTCAAAGGTGCATCGCACCATCCGCGACCTGGAGCGCGACGCCCGCGAGCCGGAAAAGGTCGCCCGCCTCGCGCGTGTGGTGACCGAGGAGCGCGGCCACACGCTGGCGCTCGCCGCCGAGCAGGCGAAGATCGCGGTGGCGGAGGCGGGCACCACGCAGCTTGACCTTGCCTGGCTGGAGGCGGGGCTTTCGGTCGGCATCTCCCACGAGACGCTGGTGCAGGAAACCGGATCGCTCGCGGAGCGCATCGCCGCGCGCATCGGCGCCTGCCTGAAGGCGGCGGGGGTGGGGCCAGGGGACATTGACGCGCTGTTCCTCACCGGCGGTTCCACCCGGCTCGCCCATGTGCGCGCGGCCATCGTCGCGACCGTGCCGCACGCGCGGATCGCGGAAGGCGACACGTTCGGCTCCGTGGGCCTCGGCCTCGCCATCGAGGCGGGGCGCCGGTTCGGCTGACGCGCTCCCGAGAAACGCAAACGCCCGGCCGCAGGGGCCGGGCGTGCACATATTGCAACGGGCGGCAGGCGCCCGACAGGTGCCTCAGTTCTTCTTCGGCGTCTCCATGGCAGCCGCTTCCGCCCAGGTGGGGCAGGTGCGGTTTTCCAGCGGCACGTCATAGGGCTTGTAGTTGGAGGAGTTGACCACGGTGGGCTTCAGCACCACTTCGGACACGATCTTCTCGTTCCGGACGGCGCGGATGGCGACCATGGTGCCGATGCAGCCCTGCAGGAAGCCGTTATAGTCGCCGGAGGCCAGCAGCTTGCCGGTCTTGATGGCGTCCACCGCTTCCTTCGTGCCGTTGATGCCGACCACCTTCGCCTTGCGGTTCGCCCCGTCCAGCGCCTCGATGGCGCCGATAGCCATGGCGTCGTTGGCGGCCAGAACGCCGTCGATCTGCGGGTGGGACTGCATCAGGTTCTCCATCACCTGGAGGCCCTGGAGGCGCTGGTAATTGGCCGGCTGGGTGGCCAGCAGCTTGACGTCCTTGTTCTCCTTGATGGCGTCGTTGAAGCCGCGCACCCGGTCGATATTGGTGAGCGAGCCCTTCACGCCTTCGAGGATGACCACATTGCCCTTGCCGCCCATCTCCTTCAGCAGGTAGCGGCCGGTCTCAAGGCCGAGGCTGTAGTCGTCGGCGCCGACGAAGGCGAGGAACTTGCCGCCGGCGCTCCGGTCGGTGACGTTCACCACCGGGATCTTCGCCTCGTTGATCTGCTCGACGCCCGGCACCATGGCCTTGTAGTCCACCGGGATGAAGACGATGGCCGTCGGCTTCTTGACGATCACGTCCTCGATCTGGCTGAGCTGCTCGGGAATGCTGTCCGGCTTGGTGGGGATGTAGTTCACCACCTTGGCGTTGAGCGACTTTCCGCAAGCGCCGCCGTGGCGGCGAAGGCGAGCGGCACGGTGGCCGCGAGGATCTTCAGGCTCTTCATTGTTTCTCTCCCGTTTTGAGCTGGTTCTTGTCGTGAGGGCGAAGGGTCGGGTGTCCTGAAAGGTCAGGCCCGCTTGCGGCCGTGCATGTCCAGCCACACGGCGAACACCACGATGAGGCCGGTGACGAGGGGCTGCCAGTTGGCGTTGATGGCCAGCAGGTTCATGCCGTTCAGAACGAGGGTGAGGATGAGGGCGCCGATGAAGGTGCCGAACACGCTGCCCACCCCGCCGAACAGCGACGCGCCGCCGATCAGCACCGCCGCGATGGCCGGCAGGGTCATGGCCTCGCCGATATCGCCTTCGGCGGAATTCAGCCGGGCGAGGAAGACGATGGAGGCCACCCCCGCCATGGCGCCGGAAAAGGCATAGACCAGGATCAGCCGCCGGTTGACCGGGATGCCGGTCAGTCGCGCGCCACCATCAGATAGACCGGGATGGGGATGCCGAGAAAATAGCCCGAGCCGATCTGCCGGAAGCCCGGCGGGAAGCCGTGGATGCTTTCGCCCGCCATATAATAATAGGTGATGCCGTGCAGCACCCAGAGCATGCCGTACGTGGCGATGAAGGAGGGGATGCGCAGCTTCGCCACCATCAGCCCGTTGCAGATGCCCACCACCAGCCCGGTGGCGAGCCCCGTGAAGGTGCCGAGCACCGGCGAGCCCGTCGCCTTGATGACGGTGGCCGCGAAGCAGGCGGAGAGGCCGATATTCGCCCCCACCGACAGGTCCAGCCCGCCGGTGAGGATCACCAGCGTAAGGCCTGAGGCGAGGAAGAACAGCAGGCTCGCCTGCCTGAGCACGTTGAGGATGTTGTTGGTGGTGAAGAAGGCGTCCGTTGCGATGCTGAGCGCGAGGCACAGCAGCCCGGCCGCCATCAGGCGGTAGAGGATCTGCCGCACGTCCTGGGACAGGTGGAAGCGGGACGTGCCCGTGGAGATGTCGCCGGCGAGGCTCATGACTTGTGTCCCCGGATGCTGTCGAGGAAGAGGGCGAAGATGACGAGGCCGCCGATGCAGGCCACCTGCACGGAGGAGGGCACGGCCATGAGGTTGAGCCCGTTGCGCAGGATGCCCACGGTCACCACGCCCATGAGCGTGCCGAAGATCCAGCCATTGCCCTTCTCGAACGAGGTTCCCCCCAGCGCCACGGCGGCGATGGCGTCGAACTCCATGCCGATGGCGGCGGTGGGGTGGCCGGCATTCATGCGGGCCGTCATCAGCAGGGCCGCGACCCCCGCCATGGCGCCGCCCAGCGCATAGACCGCGATCAGCAGGCGCCGCCACTTCACGCCGGCCAGCGTCAGCGCATCCCGGTTGCCGCCCAGCGCGCAGATATAGGTGCCGAAGCGGGTGTGGTAGAGCAGGACGTGGAACAGGGCGTAGAAGCCGGCCCCGATCAGCACCGGGGTGGGAATGCCCATCACGTCGCCCGAATAGACCTGCCGCACATAGCGCGGGATGCCCACCACGCTCTGCCCGTCGCTGACGATGAGCGCGAGCCCCTGCGCCGCGCCCATGGTGCCGAGCGTGGCGACGAAGGGCGGGATGGCGAGGACCGACACCAGCCAGCCGTTCAGCAGGCCGAACGCGACCCCCACCGCCACCGCCCCGGCAAGGCCGAGCATCAGCGACTTCGTGGTCACGAGGATGATCGCCAGCACCAGCGAGGCGAGGGTGAGCACCGCGCCCATGGAGAGGTCGAGCCCCTCGGTCATGATGATCAGCGTCATGGGCAGCGCGAGCAGCAGCAGCAGCACGGACTGCACGAGGATGTTGGAGATGTTGCCGCCGGTGAGGAAGCCGGGGCTCGCCAGCGCGAAGCCGACCGACAGCGCCACCAGCATGATGGCGACGCCCGGAATGGACGGCAGGCGCGGTGCGGGTGTGGACAGGGCCTGGTCACTCATCGTGCATCCCCATTCGGACGATGTTTTCTTCGGAGAGTTCGGAGCGGGAGAGTTCGCCGACGATGCGCTTGCCGCGCATCACATAGGCGCGGTCGCAGACATGGACGATTTCCGCCTGCTCGGAGGAGATCATCAGCACCGCCGCACCATCAGCCACCAGCTGGTCGATCAGGGCGAAGATTTCGGACTTCGCGCCCACATCGATGCCGCGCGTCGGCTCGTCGAAGATGAACAGCCGGGTGCCGGCGGCGAGCCACTTGCCGATCACCACCTTCTGCTGGTTGCCGCCCGAGAGCAGCGACACCGTCTGGCGCGCCGAGGGGGTGGCGATGCGCAGGCGGCTGATGATGTCCTCCGCCGTCCGCCGCACCTTGCCGGGCGAGAACAGCATGTTCGGGAACATCTTCGGCAGGCCGGCCACCGCAAGGTTGTCGCTGACCGAGCGGATGAGAGCGAGGCCTTCCGTCTTGCGGCTCTCGGGGATGAGGCCGACGCCGATGCGCGCGGCGGCATCCGGCCCGCCGGTCTGCGCGGCGCCGAAGATGCGGATTTCGCCCGCCGTCACCTCGTCCGCGCCGAAGATGGCACGCGCCACCTCGGTGCGGCCCGAGCCGACGAGGCCGCACAGGCCGACGATCTCGCCCGCCCGCACCGTCAGGTTGATGTCGGCGATGCCGTTCTTGGCGCTGACACCCTTCACCTCCAGCGCGACCTCGCCCTTTTCGGTGGCGAAGCGGCGCGGATAGGACATGTCCACGTTGCGGCCGACCATCATGCGCACGAGTTCGTCCGGGGTGGTCTCGCCGGGCATGGCGCGGCCCACCAGCTTGCCGTCCCGCAGCACCGTGATGCGGTCGCCCAGCGCGAACACCTCGGCCATGCGGTGGGAGATGTAGACGATGGCGACGCCCTTCTCCTGCAGCTGCTTCATCACAGCGAACAGGCGCTCGGTCTCGCGGTCGGAGAGCGCGGCGGTCGGCTCGTCCATGACGAGGATGCGCGCCTCCTGCGAGAGGGCCTTCGCGATCTCCACCATCTGCTGCTGTGCGACGCCCAGCGTGTGGACCTTGGTGCGCGGGTCCACGTCGAGGCCGATGCGGTCGAGCACCGCCTTCGCCTCGCGATAGAGCCGCCGCCGGTCGGTGAGGCCGGGAATGCGGGAGGGGAATTCGCGGCCGAGGAAGATGTTCTGCGCGATGTCCAGATAGGGGACCAGCGAGAATTCCTGGAAGATCACCGCAATGCCGAGGCGCCGGGCATCGGCGGGGGAGCGGATCTCCACCGGCGCGCCCTTGTGGAAATACGCGCCCGCATCCGCCTGATAGGCGCCGCAGAGCACCTTCATGAGCGAGGACTTGCCGGCGCCGTTCTCGCCCAGCAGCATGTGCACCTCGCCGGGCCAGATGGCGAAGGACACGTCGTCCAGCGCCTTCACGCCCGGAAAGGTCTTCGAGATGCCGCGCAGTTCCAGCAGCGGCGTGCCCTTTTCGGCGGGCGGCGCCGCCGGTTCGATGCGTGGCGTCATCTCCGTCACCGCCCTCATGTGCGTTCCTCCTGGCCGGCGGGCCGGAAGATCTTGCCCGGATTCATGATGTTGAGAGGGTCCAGCGCGCCCTTGACGAGGCGCATGGCGTCCACCGCCTCGCCCAGTTCCAGCACCAGCGCGTCCATCTTGCCCATGCCGATCCCGTGCTCGCCGGTGCAGGTGCCCTCCAGCGCGATGGCGCGGCGCACCAGCCGGTCGTTGAACGCCTTGGCGCGGGCGAGGTCGTCCGGGTTGTTGGGGTCGATGAGGACGAGCAGGTGGAAATTGCCGTCGCCCACATGGCCGACCACCGGGGCGGTCAGGCCGCTCTCCGCAATGTCCGCCGCCGTCTCCACGAGGCAGCCGGCGAGGCGGGAGATGGGCACGCACACGTCGGTGATCATCGCCCTGGCGCCGGGGCGCAGCGCGAGGCCGGCATAAAGCGTGTTGTCGCGCGCCTGCCAGAGCCGGCTGCGCTCCTCCGGCGTCACCGCCCATTCAAAGCCCAGCCCGCCAAACTCCAGCGCCAGCGCCTGTGCGGTCTCGGCCTGCTCGCCCACATAGGCCTTGGAGCCGTGAAACTCGAAGAACAGATGCGGCAGTTCCGGCAGGCCGAGACGGGCATGCAGGTTCATGCCCTTCATCATCACCGCATCCAGAAGCTCGATGCGCGCCACCGGCACGCCGGACTGGATGACCGCGATGGCGGTGTCCACCGCGGCCTTCAGATCGGGGAAGGCACAGACGGCGGAGGAGATGGCCTCCGGCTGCGGGTGCAGCTTCAGCGTCACTTCCGTGATGACGCCGAGCGTGCCTTCCGCACCCACGAACAGGCGGGTCAGGTCGTAGCCGGCGGCGGACTTGCGGGCGCGCTGGGCGGTGCGGATGACGCGGCCGTCCGCCAGCACCACTTCAAGCGCCAGCACATTGTCCTTCATGGTGCCGTAGCGCACCGCCATGGTGCCGGAGGCGCGGGTGGAGGCCATGCCGCCGATGGAGGCGTCCGCCCCCGGATCGATGGGGAAGAACAGACCGGTGTCGCGAAGCTGCGCGTTCAGGGCCTTGCGCGTGATGCCGGGCTGGACGCGCACGTCCATGTCCTCGGCATTGATCGCGAGCACCTGGTTCATGCGGCCCATGTCGAGGCAGACGCCGCCATGGAGAGCGGCGGCATTGCCTTCCAGCGAGGTGCCGGCGCCGAACGGCACCAGCGGCAGGCGCAGTTCGCGGCACAGGGAGACGATCGCCTGCACCTCCTGCGTGGTTTCGGGGAACACCACCACATCCGGCGCGCGCGCGGCATGGTAGGCCTCGCTGCGCCCGTGGTCGGCGCGAACGCCGGCGGCACTGGTGGCGCGGTCACCCACAATCCCGGCGAGGCGCGCCAGTGCGGTGTCGATGGGCCTCAAGGCAGACATTCTGCGTTTCTCCTCCCGTCGGTCCGTTGGCCGGACTCTGGCGTTCTGGGTCGGCGTCTCAGGCGGCGCGGGCGGCGCCGCTGGAAGCCGGGTTAAGCTGGAAATCGTAATCGAGGTGGCACCAGCGCTGCTCCATCACCCGCCCGTCCGGCGCGGTGCCGGCATCGAAGCGCGCGAAATCGCGGATAAGCGAGTCCTTCACGCCGAACACGGCGTCGGAATCCAGGTAGGGGTCGCCGTTCTCGAACACATGGGTCACGAGCTTGTCGTGGCCGGGCGCCTCGATCATGAAATGCACATGGGCGGGCCGCCACGGATGGCGCCCCTGCGCCTCCAGCATCTTGCCCACCGGCCCGTCATGGGGGATCGGATAGGCCGCCGGCTTGATGGACCAGAAGCGGAACCGACCCGCCTCATCGGTGCGGAAGCGCGCGCGGGCGACGATGCCGGCCTCTTCGCCCGTATGCTGGACGTCGTAATAGCCGTCCTCGTCGGAATGCCAGACATCGACGATGGCGCCCGCCAGCGGCGTGCCGTCCGCCGTCGTCACCGAGCCGGTGACGAACATGGGCTCGCCGGTCAGGTCGCCGGAAATATCCGCGCCCGACGGCAGTTCCGGCGGGCCTTCCACATAGAAGGGGCCGAGCACCGTGCTCTCGGTGACCGCCGCCTGATGGTCGTGATTGATGGCATCCACCAGCATGGACACGCCGAGCGTGTCGGACAGGAGAATGAATTCCTGTCGTGTGTCGGTGCACATGTGGCCGGTGGCGGTGAGAAAGGCGATGCCCTGCTCCCATTCCGCCTGGGTGGGGCGCACCTCCCGGACGAAATTGTGCAGGTGCCGCACCAGCGCCGCGCTGATCTCGTGGATGCGCGGGTCCGGCGTGTTGGCGATCCGCTCCAGCACGGCCTCGGTAATGGTGTTCTGATCGAAATTCCTCAACGGAGCCTCCCGTCACTGCTTTCGAGATCGGGTTCGCCGAGGCCCGCGAGCCATTCGGCAAGGCGCACGGTGGCGCTGAAATCCGCCTCGCCCTCGCCGCGCCCGATCAGGGCGCCATAGATTTCCCGCGTGAGGGAGGCGATGGGCATGGACATTTCGGCCGCCTGTCCGGCGCCGACGATGAGGTCGAGGTCCTTCGCCATCTGGCGGCAGGAGAAGCTGGACGAGAAGTCGCGCGTGGCAAGGCTCGCCGCCTTGTAATGCACCATGGGCGAGCCCACCGCGCTGTCCTTCAGCACGTCGAGGATGTCGGCCCATGCAAGATTGCCCTTGCGGGCCAGCACGATGCTTTCGCCCATGATGGCCGCCGACACCGCGATCATCAGGTTCACCGACAGCTTGGCGAAGCGGGCTTCCTCGCCGGTGCCGAGATATTTCTGGGCGCGGGTGAAGTCCTTTGCCACCGGCAGGAACGTCTCGAACGCGTCACGCGGGCCGGAGACGAAGCAGGTGAGGTTGCCGGTATGGGCGATGGCGGCATTGCCGGAGACCGGCGCGCGCAGATAGAGCACGCCGCGCGCCTCTGCCGCCTGCGCCACCTCGGCGGAGGCCTCCGGGCTCACGGTGGAGGTTTCCACCAGCACGGCGCCGGGCCGCATGACGGCCAGCAGCGGGCCGTGCAGGACCACGCCGCGCAGCGCGCGGTCGTCCGGCAGCGAGAGGAACACCATGTCCCGGCCGGCCACGTCGTCCAGCGCGGCGCCCGGCGTCACGCCGGCCTGCGCGGCGGCGGCCATGCGCGTCGCGTCGAGATCGAATCCGGCCATGTCCCAGCCCGCGCCCGCGATGCGGGACGAGATGGGAAGCCCCATCTTGCCAAGGCCGATCCAGCCCAGTGTCCGTGTGTCCGCCATTCCCTCAACTCCCTTGAACCGTGCCGGGGCGTGCCCGGACGGTCCTCTTTTTCGGCCTCAGGCCGCCGGCCCTTTGAGGCCGAGTTCGTTCACGATCCGCGCACCCGAAGCGGCAAGCCGCGCCAGCTTGTCGGGCACGCCGTCCGCCAGCAGCTTTCCGTCCCGCTTCATGAAGCGGCCCGCGATCATCACGCTGTCCACATCGCCACGGCCCGCCTGCATCACCACGGTCGCCACCGGATCATGCACGGGCTGGAGGTGGAGCGCGCGGGCATCGATGAGCGTGATGTCCGCCTGCTTGCCCGGTGCCAGCGAGCCGATGCGGTGCGAAAGCCCCAGCATGCGCGCGCCTTCGATGGTGATCCAGGACAGGGCCTGCCGCACCCGCACCGTGGAGGTCTGCGGAATGGCGCCCGTGGCCTGCCGGCTTGCGGCATTGTCCAGCGCCCGCTGCATGCCGAGCGCGATGCGCGCGACGCCCATCATGTCGCCCGCGAGCACCGATTCCAGGTCCACGCCCACCGAGGGCGCCGCGCCGCGTGCCAGAAGCCGCCCGGTCACGGGGAAGCCGTGGCCCTGCGTCATCTCGTTTTCCGGCGTCGCGGAGAAGGAGGCGCCGAGATCCACCAGCGCGCCGAACAGGTCGTCGGACAGATCGTTGCCGTGCACCACATTGACGGCCGGCCCCACCAGCCCCTCGGCGATCAGGCGCTCCCAGCCGCCCGGCGTCTTCGCCGGCCCGCCGCCCTGGTGCATGGAGGCGACAAGGCCGAATTCGCGGGCGAGGCGGAAGTCCGCCAGTGCCACGTCGAGCGTCGAATAATGCGGGCCGAGAATGGCGAGGCCGAGGGTCAGCAGGCCCTCATCGCCCGAGAACCGGCCGCGCCGCAGCCGCTCGATCTCCGCGCGCGGATGGGGCACTTCGGAGAAATGCGGCTCGCCGGGCTTCGGGTCGGGCTTGGGCGAGCCGTGGAAGAAGGCGGCGCGGATGCCGCTCTCCGCCAGCGCCTCGACGGCGGCGTCGGTATGGTCCGGCGTCGGATTGTTGTGGCACCAGTCCACCAGCGTCGTGGTGCCCGCATCGATCTGGCCGAGCGCGCCCACAAGGGTGGCGATGCCGATGTCGTCGGGCCGGAAGCGGGTGGCGAGGCCCGCATGCACCCAGCGGAAGTATTCCAGCAGCGTCCAGTCGGCGGCAAGGCTGCGCAGGCCCGTCTGCCAGGTGTGCATGTGGGCGTTGATGAAGCCGGGCACGGCGATCCGGCCCCGCGCATCCACCCGCTCCGCATCCTCCGCCGCGATGTGCGGCGCGATGGCGGCGATGCGGTCGCCCTCCACCAGGATGTCGCCGGCGGGCAGGTCGCCCGTCGCGCTATCCATGGAGAGGATGGTCGCCCCGCTGAGGAGGATGCGCCGCGCCATGGCTCAGGCCGCCTCTTCCGCGCGGGCGGCGCCCGGACGCTCGCCGGCAAAGGCATGGGCGATCAGGTCGCGCACGCCCTCGCGCGTCACGGGGCGCGGGTTCCAGTAGGGGTTCTGCACCGCAAGGTCGGCGGCGGTGTCGATGCCGTCCGCCGGCATGCCGATCTGCGAGAGGGCATGGGGCACGCCCAGCACCCGCACCAGGTCGAACAGCCCCTGCGCCGCATCCGGCGCGCCGAGCGCGCGGGTGATGGCGGCCATGGCTTCCGGCGCGGCGGCGGCGTTGTAGGCGACCGCATGGGGCAGGATGATGGTGTGGGTCTCGGCATGGGGCAGGTTGAAGGTGCCGCCCAGCGTGTGACAGAGCTTGTGATGCAGCGCCATGCCCACCGCGCCGAGGCAGCAGCCGCACAGCCAGGCGCCATAGAGCGCCTTGGTGCGCGCCTCCATGTTGGCCGGCTCGTGGGCGAGGATGGGCAGCGCCGAGGACAGGGTGCGGATGCCGTCTTCCGCCATCAGCGAGATGACCGGGTTGCGGTCCTTGGCATAGAGCGCCTCCACCGCATGGGCGATGGCATTCACGCCCGAGGTGGCGGACAGGGCCGGGGGCAGGCTGAGGGTGAGGTCCACATCATAGATGACGGCTTCCGGCAGCACGTCCAGCGAGCGGATGGTGGTCTTCCGCCCGTCCTGCGTCTCGCCGAGGATGGGCGTCATCTCCGAGCCGGCATAGGTGGTGGGGATGACCAGCTGCTTGACGCCGGTGCGCAGCGCCAGCGCCTTGCCAAGGCCGGTGGTGGAACCGCCGCCGAGCGCGACCACGCAATCGGCGCCGGTCGCGCGCAGCACCTCCAGCGCGGTGTCGGTCACCTCGACCGGCGTGTGCATGGTGGCCCCGGCGAAGCAGCCGGCCGAAAGCGGGCCGAGCTGCGCCGCCAGCTTCTCGCCCTCATCAGCCTGCTGCGGCGTGGTGAGCACGAGCGCCCGGCTCGACCCGAGCCGCGCCACTTCCGCGCCGGCCTCGGCGAGGGTGCCGCGCCCGAAGCGGACGCGAATGGGAAGGGCCTCGTAGGTGAAGGTCTCGATCATCTGTCGGTCCCGGTTGGGCACAGGCGTCAGGAAATCAGGCGTGCGCGGGGTTCAGGCCGTGGGCCTGGGGCAGGGGCGCCGCCGGCGCCTCCACCGGATAGTCCACCTGGAAGCGGGCGGTGCGCAGCTCGCCCAGCTCCTGCCGCACCCGCAGGTGCTCGGGATGGGTGGCATAGGCGGCCAGCGCCGCGCGGTCGGTGAATTCGGTCACGAGGACCACGTCGCAGGCATAGTCCACGGCGCTGACATCCAGGCCGACCTCGATATGGGTCAGGCCCTCGATGCAGCCCTTCAGGCCCTCGAAGGCGGACTTCACCTTGAGGCGGGCATGTGCGCGCGCTTCCGGGGTTTCCCCCGCGACGCGCCACATCACGATGTGGCGGATAGGGCCGTTCATCTGGCGTTTCCTCGACGACCTTGTTGGTCTTTCGTTGGATATCAGTTTTGACTTGCGCGGATCGGAAATAAACCGGAATGATCGGAACGGTCTTTTGCGCTGTGAGGAAGAATGGACCGTCTCGCCCAGATCGAGGTGTTTGTGAAGACGGCCGAGCTGCGCAGCCTGTCCCGCGCCGCCGAGGCGCTGGGCATGTCGAACGCGGCGGCGAGCCGGCACCTGAGCGCGCTGGAGGAGCGGCTGTCCGCGCGCCTCATCGAGCGCAACACCCGCCGGCTGTGGCTGACCGAGGCGGGAACGGAATTCTACCAGCGCAGCGGCGCCCTCCTGAGCGACCTTGCCGAGGCGGAGGAGGCGGTGAACGCGCACACGCTCTCGCCCCAGGGGCTGCTGCGCGTGACCTGCTCGCTGTCCTTCGCCACCATCTATCTGGCGCCGATGCTGCCGGAATTCCGCCGGCTCTATCCGAAGCTGAACGTCCAGATCGTGGTGATGAACCGCTATCTCGACTTCATAGAAGCGGGCATCGACGTGGCCATCCGCACCCGCCTGCACGAGCCGGACACAAACATCATCGTGCGCCGTCTCGGCCGCATGCGCCGGGTGCTGGCGGCGTCCCCCGGCTATCTGGCGGAGCGGGGCCGGCCGCGCGAGCCCGCCGACCTCGAAAAGCACGACATGCTCGTCTACAACCTCGCGGCCGATCCGCTGTCGCTCCGCCTCAGCAAGGGGGATGTGGAGCGCACGGTGCGGATCGGAGCCGCCCTCGACTGCAATGACGGGCAGGTGATCCGGGAGGCGGCCATTGCCGGCCTCGGCATCCTCATCCAGCCGCTCTACATCGTGCAGGACGACATCCGCGACGGCCGGCTGGAGCCCGTGCTCATCGACTGGAAGCTGCCCATGCTCACCATGAACATCGCCTACCAGAATCGCGAACGGCTGCCGGCCAAGATCCGGGTGTTCACCGATTATCTGGTGAACTTCGTCCGGCGCGCCTCCAACAACGAGATCTGGTCCGCATAAGGGCTATTTCGCCCCGCGGAACGAGAAGTGCTTGTGCAGCAGGAAGCTGGTGAACATGGGGCTCGCCAGCCCGATGGTGTGCGCCACGAGGTCCGCGTGCCAGGTGAAGCCCACCGCCGGGAAGGCCCACAGGACCAGGCCGACGCTGACCGCCCAGACCTGCGCCGCCGCGATGAGATTGACCAGGAAGAAGCGGACATATTGCGTCCCCCCGTTCCCGCCCGTGGCGTGAAACACGTAGCGGCGGTTCAGGAGGAACGCGACGGTGATGCCGACCGGCGCCGCCAGGATGACCGCCACCTCAAAGCTCATGGCAAGGCTGAGCAGCACCCGCGCGATCAGCGTCAGGGCCGCAGCCAGCGCGCCGATGGCGACGAAGATGGCGAACTGGTAGCGAACGGGCGTGACGACCATGACCTGCAACGCGCTCTGTCAGAAGTTTGAAGACCGTTTCCCCGCCCGGGCCGGCTCACCCTCGGGCGGACCGGCCAGCCCTCACAGCTTGGTGCGATGGAACACGGCGCGCGGCACGGCGCGGATGATGGTCATGATGCCCCACCAGAACCACGGGGTGTACAGCACGGCGCTGCGCTTGCGCAGGGCGCCGGCAATATCTGTTGCCACCTTGTCCGGCATCGCCCAGAGCGGCCCGCCTTGCGGCAGGTGGGCGGTCATCTTGGTGGCGACGAAGCCGGGGCGGATGTCCAGCACATGGACGCCCGCCGGCGCGAGGCGGTGGCGCAGGCCGTCGAGGAAGGTCTGGAGCCCGCCCTTGGCGGCGCCGTAGCCGTAATTGCTCTGCCGCCCCCGGTCTCCCGCCACGGAGGTGATGACGGCGATGGCGCCCGCGCGTGCCGGTTCCAGGCCCTCGGCCAGCAGATTCGCCAGCATGGCGGGGCTGGTGAAGTTAAGGTCCAGCGCGGCCCGCAGCGCGGCGGGATCGGTGTTGAGCGTCTTCTGGTCGGGCAGGGAGCCGTAGGCCACCAGCGCCACGTCCAGCCCGCCGAGCGCGGTCAGCGCCGTGCGGGCGAGGCCGGGCAGGGCGGAGAAATCGGTGAAATCGGCGGCGAAGGTCTGGACCTCCGCCGCGCCGCGCACGACGAGGTCGGCCTTGAGCGCGTCGAGGGCGGCAGCGTCGCGGGCGAACAGGGCGAGCCGCGCCTTGCCCTCCGCACTGCGCCGCGCATAGGCGGCCGCGATATCGGAGGTGGCGCCGAAAATGGCGATGCGGGAGCCGCTGGTCACGCGGGAAACTCCTTCAGGATGCCGACGCGCCGGGCGAAGGCAGAGGTGAGCGCGGGGTCGATGAAGGCGCGGAAGGCGTCAAGCGCCGGATAGCCTTGCGCAAAGCTCTCCGCGCGCATGCAGGAATCCTTGGCGGGGTAGATGCGCCCGCCGGCTTCCATCACGAGGGATTCCAGCCGCCCCAAAAGGCGCAAGGTCGCCTCGCCCCGGTTGGGAAAATCGAGTGCGAGGCTGATGCCGGGCATGGGGAAGGAAAGCAGCCCTTCCGGCTCCACGGTGCCGAAGCGTTTCAGCACCACCAGCATGGACCCCTGCCGGGAGGCGGCGATGGTCTTCAGCAGTTCGCGGGTCACCGCCGGCCCGTCCGCATGAGGCACGACCGCCTGGAACTGGTAGAAGCCGCGCGGGCCGTAAAGCCGGGGCCACTGGCCGATGGCGTCCAGCGGGAAGAAGGACGGCCCGTAACTGCCGATGGACAGGCGCCGCCCGGCGCCGCCGAGCTTGCGCCAGTACAGGGCATTGAAGGCCCGCACGGACAGGCCGTTGACGGCCGAAAGCGGCGGGGTGAGGGGCACGGAAAGGCGCGGCGCGCGGGCCGGTGGATCGCAGGCCACGCCCGGCACATGGCGGCCGCGCGAATAGATGCCGCGCCCGAGCGCCGCGCCGCTGGCGAGGCAGTCCACCCAGGCGGCGGTATATTCCCAATGGTCCGCACTCTCCGCATCCAGCCGGAAGAAGTCGTCCAGATGGCCGAAGCGGATGTCCTCGCTCTCGATGCCAAGCCCCGGCACGCGGCGCAGGCGCAAGGTGGCGGAGAGGATCAGCCCGGTGAGCCCGAGGCCGCCGAGGGTGGCGGCGAACAGGTCGGGATGTTCGGTGCGCGAGCAGGTCAGCCGGCTGCCATCGCTGCGCACCAGTTCCACCTGCTCCACATGGTTGCCGAAGCTGCCGAGATGGTGGGCGTTCTTGCCGTGCACGTCATTGGCGATGGCGCCCGCGACCGTGATGAAGCGCGTGCCCGGCATGACCGGCAGGAGCCAGCCGCCGCCATCCGCCTGCGGGCGGGAGAGCACTTCGAGGATGTCGGAGAGCTTCACCCCCGCCTCGCAGGTGAGAAGGCCGGTGTCCGGATCGAACGCGATGAAGCGGTCGAGGGCGGTGATGTCCATCAGCCCGCCGCCGGGATTGAGCGCCACGTCGCCATAGGAGCGGCCATTGCCATGGAGCACCATGGTTCCGCCGCCGCACAGGACCTCCGCCGCTGCCGCGCGCGTGGCGGGGCGACAGGCGATGTGCGGCGCCCGCAGGACGCCGCCCCAGGAGGCATAGGGTGTGGCGCGGGCGCTCATAGCCAGGCCATCAGGATGATGACGGCGCACAGGATGCCGAGCACGCGGGACATGCCATCCTTCAGTGCGAAGATGACCGGGTCCTCATTCATGCGCCCGTGCACGGTGAGATGCCAGACCCGCAGGCTCCAGAGCAGCACCACCGGCATCAGCGCCCACAGCATCTCCGGCCGGCTGTAGAGCCCGCTCGGATACTGCTCCTCGATGAGATAGACCACGAAAATGACGATGGCGGCGAAGCTGGAGGTGATTCCCGCCGCCAGCAGAAGCGGCAGGTCTTTCGCCGTATAGCCCCGCGAAGACACGCCCGCGCCGCCCGCCTGCACCACGCGGTTCAGTTCCGCATGCCGCTTCACCATCGCAAGGCCGAGGAAGAAGAACATGCAGAAGGTGAGCAGCCAGGGCGAAATCGGGGTCGGCAGCAGCATGGCGCCCGCGAGCACCCGCACCGTGAACAGGCCCGCCAGAACAAAGGTGTCCACGATGGGCAGGCGTTTCAGCAGCAGGGAATAGAGCAGCGTCACGCCGAGATAGAGCACCAGCACGCCGGACGCGGCCAGAGGCAGGGCGAGGCAGAGAACAGCGGAGCCCGCCAGAAGTCCCGCCGCCCCGAGCACGCCGTCCCGCGGGGGGATGAGGCCCGCCGCGAGCGGCCGGAAGCGCTTGCGCGGATGCTGGCGATCCGCCCCGAGATCCAGCAGGTCGTTGATGAGATAGGTGGCCGAGGCCAGCATGCCGAAGGCAATGAACAGCACCACCGCCTGGACTGCGGTGACCCAGTCGGCATGGATGAAGCCGAGGACGGGGGCGAGGAAGACCAGAAGGTTCTTTGCCCAGTGCGGCACCCGGAGCGCATGCGCCCAGGTGCGCAGCCCCGCCCGGTCCACCGGGAAGCGGCGCTCGACGACCTTTCCGGCCGGCAGCAGCCGCTCCAGCCGCGCCACCTTGCCCACCAGCACCACGCTCTCCGCAGCGGCGAAAATGGGCTGGTCCACCG
Source organism: Rhizobiales bacterium 12-68-15 (assembly GCA_002279855.1). GTDB lineage: Bacteria > Pseudomonadota > Alphaproteobacteria > Rhizobiales > Xanthobacteraceae > Aquabacter. The sequence continues at coordinate 2,201 of NCCY01000022.1, read as the reverse complement.
GCGCGTCACCTGCATAGGCGAAACGATCGCCGAGGGTGGCGCGGATGAAGTCGCGCTTGCGCACGCCGGACAGGTTGATGCCGTCGCTGGAGCCATAGGCGGCATCGAAAAGGCCGAGATGGGCGGCAACCGCGTCCGCGATGGTCTGGTCCGCCGCGCTGACCAGGATCAGCTTGCGCCCGCGCCGGCGCTCGGCGCGCAGCCATGCCAGCAGGTCCTCATTATAAGGTAGCAGCGCGGGGTCGAACAGAACGGTGCCCGCGACGGTCTTCTTGAACTGCGCCTTGCCCTCCCGGAGGGGCACCCAGAGCGCGGACACCTCGCGCAGCGGCTGCTTCATATAAAGCAGCACGCCTTCATGCAGCGTGTCCGAGGGGGTGAGGGTCCCGTCAAGGTCCACGGCGAGGGGGATGTCGATGGAGCTATCAGGCACGCTGCACCCGAACCTCTCTGTCAATGGCCATTGCGCCTGCTTATTGCACTGCGGCCGCAGGGGTACAAGCCGCGCCGCCCGCCTCCGGCGCAGGCCCGCCATCCGCGAATCCGCCGGCAGGGGAGCTTCGAATCGCATCTGAGGGCCGGTTCTGTCGCCTCGATTCGCCTTTGCGGCCGGAAGCGGGATTGCGCGGGCGGCTGTCACGCAACCCTGCGGCGTGGCGCCTTGACCTGCGCGGGACCGCCGGACGCGCCCCGGGCGGCGGCGAAACAGGGGCGGGAAACACCGGTAAACAGTCACTTTCCGCCGCAATTCGAATTGGGATCATGCCAAAAAGCCGGAGTGGCGGTTCTGCAACACTGCCCGGAATTAAGGCGTTTCAAGGGGTTTCGGGGCATCAGCAGCGTTGATCGCGGTTCGGCCTTTTGTATGGTGGCTTTGCGACGAAGGGGGGCAGTCCCCGGTCGCCCTTCCGTGCCATCGGGGCTTGCCAGGCGTGGGGGGTAATCGGGGCAAGAACCTCTCGGGGTGCATGAGCACCGTCGAAGCGGCGCTCGCTCCCTCGGAACGAAAACTTTTGGAGGTCACAATGAAGATGGTGAAGAGCCTTCTCCTCGGTAGCGCAGCGGGTCTTGCCGCAGTCGCTGGAGCCCAGGCTGCCGATCTGCCTGTGAAGGCGAAGGCCGTCGAGTACGTGAAGGTGTGCTCCGCTTATGGCGCGGGCTACTACTACGTCCCCGGCACCGACACCTGCCTGAAGCTCGGCGGTTACGCCCGCTTCGACACCTACATCAACGCTGTGGGTACCTTTAACCCCGCGATCTCCTCCACCGGCGGCATCGCGTTCAACTCTGCCGGCGCTGGCTCGATCGCTGGCTATCCCTTCACGACCTCGGATTCGCCCGACTACCTGACCCGCGCCCGCGGCGTGGTGGACATGGACGCCCGCACCGCGACCGATTACGGCGTGCTGCGTTCGTACGTCCGCTTCGGCGCCAACTGGGATTCGCAGGCGTCTGCCGGTTCGCCGGCCGGTGGCTCGGTCTACTTCGAGCGCGCGTTCATCCAGTTCGCTGGCTTCACCTTCGGTTATACCCAGTCGTTCTTCGACACGGGTATCAACTACATGATGTCGACCCCCTATGCGGGTTCGAACGCCTGGACCTCGCTGATCGGCTACACCGCCCAGTTCGGCAACGGCTTCTCGGCCACGATCGCTCTCGAAGACTCCGTGAACCGCACCACGGGCATTCAGGCGACCACGACCACCGTTGCCAACACCGGCATCAGCTACACCAACTATCAGGACGGCCAGTCCGCTCCCGATATCGTCGCCAACCTGCGCCTCGACCAGGCTTGGGGCACGGCCATGCTCTCCGGTGCCCTGCACCAGGTGGCTGCCATGACCCCCGTCTTCGCCGGCGCTCCCTTCATCGGCGATTCCAGCTCTGACAGCTGGGGTTGGGCGCTCGGTGGCTCGGTGGAGTTCAAGCTCCCCATGCTCGCCCCCGGCGACAGCCTGTACATCCAGGCCAACTATGCTGACGGCGCTCTGAGCTACCTCGGCCTCTCGGGCACCTCCCAGGGTCGCGCGTCCGCTCTCGGCACCCTGAACATCGGCACCTCCGTGACCAACGGTCTGTCCGGCGCCTACTATCCGCTCGCTGACGCGATCTGGACGGGCAACGGCTTCTCCAAGGAGTCCGGCTGGTCGATCCAGGGTCAGTTCCGTCACTACTGGGTCCCGAACCTGCGTTCGGCGATC